>JALYMB010000407.1 GCA_030773935.1 Actinomycetota bacterium
AAGCAGATCCGACGGAGGATGGCCGGATGGTCACCGGCCGCCACCGAGCTCGGAGCCGGGGCCGCGGCCTTCGACCGGCGGTTCCGGGATGCCGTGGCCGCCGATCTCGACATGCCGAGCGCCGTGAAGGCCGTGAACGAGCTGGTCGCGACCGACCGGGTCGCCGACAACGAGAAGTACGCGCTGCTGTCCAGCTGGGACGATGTTCTGGGCCTGGATCTGCGGCGCGAGGCGGAGGCCGCCTGGGAGCCCACGCCGGAGATCCGCGATCTGATGGCGGACCGGGACCTCGCCAGGGATGCGAAGGACTACGCCAAGAGCGACGAGCTTCGCGATCGCCTGACCGAGATGGACCTCGAGGTCATGGACACGAGCGAGGGCACGAGGGTACGTCCGCGCACCTAGTCCGTGACGTACTAGTGCACGATCTGCAGGTCGCGGGTGCTGCGGTTGAGCCGGTCGACCCCGTCATCGGTCACCGCGACGATGTCCTCGATCCTCACTCCGAACCGGTCTTCCAGATAGACACCCGGCTCCACCGAGAACGTCATGCCCGGACGAAGCTCCACCTCGCTGCCCTCCACGATCCACGGCGGTTCGTGCACCTCCAGGCCGATGCCATGGCCGGTTCGGTGGAGGAACCGCTGTCCGTAACCACTCGCCTCGATCACCCGCCGGGCGGCCCGATCCACGTCCTGCGCCGCGGCCCCGGGCCGGACGGCGGCGAGTGCGGCGTCGTGCGCGGCCCGCACCGTCTCGTACACCTCGGGAAGCCCGGCCGGGGGTTCGCCCACCACCACGGTGCGCGTCGTGTCGCTGAAGTAGCCTCCCAGCTCACCGCCGAAGTCCATCACCACCACGTCGCGGGGGCGGATGGTGCGCGCCCCGGGGTTGTGGTGCGGGGATGCGCCGTTGGGCCCGCTGGCGACGATCGCGAAATCGGCGCGCCGGTGCCCGTGGCGGACCAGCAGGTCCGACAGGTCCTCGGCCAGATCCACCTCGTGGCGCCCCTCGAAGCGCGCCCCGCAGATCCCACGGAAGGTCTCATCGGCGCCGCGCGCGGCACGGGAGAGGGCGGCGAGCTCCTCCGCGTCCTTCACGGAACGCAGTCTCGAGATCACGGGCGACGCGGTCGTGAACGAGGCGCCGGGGAGTGCCCGCTGCAACCCCAGCAGGTGGGAGGCCCACATGCGGTCGCCGGTCGCCACGAGCGCGTCGGACGGCAGGAGACGCGCGGCGGCCTCGTACGGGTCCTCGCCGTCGGTCCAACCAACCACCTCGACGGCGCGGCCGACGGGCGACGTCAGGGCCAGCGGCCGCTCGAGCGCCGGCACGAGGAAGACGGCATCGGTTCCCGGCCGGATCACCAGGAGGCTGAGCCGCTCGTACGGGGGCGGATCGTAGCCGGCCAGGTAGCTGAGATCCGGGGACGGCGCGACGATCACGGCCGCGATGCCCTCGGCCACCGCCTCCTCGGCGGCGCGACGTACCCGATCCAGATGGCGCCCGCTCACAGTTTCAACAGGAGGGCTCGCGGGACGATCTGGAATGTCGCGGGCGTGGTGCCCAGCACCTCTCCGTCGGCCTCGATCGGCAACGGGCGGTCGGCGTCGACCGCCACACGGATCCTCGCCCGCATCTCGTGGATGTGGGGATCAGGCACATGGTCGCCGTGCCGGTAGATCCTGGGCAGCATCGTGAGGGCATCCGAGCGCGGGCCCCGGAAGACCAGGGCGTCCAGGATGCCGTCGCCGGGGAACGATCGCGGCGACAGTCGCAGCCCTCCTCCCGAGAACTGCGCATTGGCCACGATCACGTTGTACGCCGGTCCCTCGTACACCTTCGTGTCCGCCTCCACCTTCACCTGGGCCAGGCGCGTTCGGAGGAACGTGAGCCAGAATGCCAGGAAGCTGCGGGCCTGTCCCGTCCACGCGGGCAGCCCCGCTCGGCGCCGCAGCAGGGCAGCCCCGAAACCCGCCTCAGCGAGGTTGTGCGAGTAGCGCGTGACCCGTCGGCCCCGATCCGTGCAGGTGATCTTCACGACGTCGAACTCGTAGGTGTTCGAGCCGGTGAGATGACCGACCGCGTCGTGGATGTCCCCCGGCAGTCCGAAGCTCCTCACCAGATCGCATCCCGACCGGGCCGCCACGACCCCCAGCACCGCGTCGGTCATCAGCGGACGGCCGTCTGCGTCGAACATCCCGTTCACAACCTGCTGGACCGTGCCGTCTCCCCCGACGGCCACCAGGAACCTCCCGCCGCCTCGCAGTGCGGCAGCCGCGAGGTTCGTCGCGTCGCCTCGACCCTCGGCGACATGCAGCGTGTACGGCAGCTCACGCTCTTGCAGCGCGCGTTCCAGTTCGGGGAGCTGCGCCCGCACACGGCCGCCGCCCGCGTTGGGGTTCGCGATCACGGTGAGGTTTCCGAAGGCGCTCGTCACGGGCGCATCCTAGACGCCGGTGTACGCGACGACGCCCCGCAGCACGGCGTCCCGCCCGCGCCTGACCAGCGCTGCGGTCTCGGGCACCGCCACGTCCTCGATCTGCCGCAACAGGTCGATCAGCTGCTTGCAGTTCCGCACGAAGTCCCCCGGCGCCATCTCGGTCTCTGCCAGCACGTCCTCCAGCGGCTTGCCCTCGGCCCAATGGAACACGGGCGTGGCGAACCCGTTGTCGAGTTCGCGGCAGAGCTGCACCTGATGGTCGTCCTCGGTCGCTCGGATGCGCTTCCAGATCCCCTGCAGCCTCCGATACCGATCCGCGCTCTCGGAGGTGGGGAGCGCACCGGGGGTCGGCACACGCTCGCGGGACTCGTACACGAGCGTGGAGACCAGGGACGCCACCTCGGCCGGCTCCAGCCCCTCGAACACGCCGTCGGCGAGGGCCTCCCCGACCAGGAGGTCCCCCTCCCCGTAGATGCGGGCCAGCACGCGGCCCTTCGGCTGGATCTCGAACTCGCGGACGTAGCCCAGCGCCTCCAGCACCGCCAGGACCCGGTCGAACTGCCGGGCGAG
This sequence comes from Actinomycetota bacterium, assembly GCA_030773935.1. Classification (GTDB taxonomy): domain Bacteria; phylum Actinomycetota; class UBA4738; order UBA4738; family HRBIN12; genus JALYMB01. The sequence goes on from JALYMB010000407.1 coordinate 3,014, forward strand.
CGTCTCGGTCCGCGTGCGGATCCGCCGGTCCACCCCCCGGAGCTTGCGCTCCAGCTCGCTGGCGCGACGCGCCCATCGCTCGTGGCGGGCCAGGTCCGGGCAAGCGTGGCAGGGATGGGCGGCCGCCAGGATCTCCAGCTCCGCGGCCTCCCGCTCCACCTTGGCGCTCACGCGGTGGCGGGCCGGCTTCGGCTGCGTGACGTGCAGCGTGACGAGCCTGGCGGCCACGTCCCGCCGGTACCGCGCGCTCCCCGGGCTCCCGGAACGCGGGAGGGCGACGCGCGTCAGCACGGTGGGCGCCTCGTCGAAATCCTTCGCCGACGCCCGGAAGGACTGCCGATCCTGTGTGACCACCGTGGCCTTGCCGTCGCGGTTGGACACGACCATGGCGAGCCCGCGCCTGCGGGCGTGCGGGAGGAAGATCACCTCGCCGGGCCGGAGGGCGGCCAGTGCGTTCCGCAGCCCGTCCGCGCGGGCGCGGTCCTGCCCTCTACGGTCCTCCTCGCGCAGGCGCTCGGCCTGCTCCCGAAGCCCCCAGTACTCCTCGAAGTCGCCGAGATCGCACCGCATCTGCTGGCGGTAGCCGTCCAGGAAGGCGCGGTCGTGCTCGATCTGCCGTTCGAGCTGCACCACGCCGCGGTCGGCCAGGAACTGGGCGAACGAGGAGTTCAGCAGGTGGTGCGCCTGGTCGCGTGTGTAGTTGCGCACGAGGTTCACGGCCATGTTGTAGGAGGGGCGGAACGAGGAGGACAGCTCGTAGGTCCGGGTGGCGGCGAGGCCTGCCACACGCTCGAACTCCACGTTGCGCTGGTACACCACCACCGCGTGCCCCAGCTCGTCGATCCCTCGGCGACCGGCGCGCCCGGTGAGCTGCGTGTACTGCCCCGGGGTGAGGATCTCGTGCCGCTCCCCGGAGAACTTCCACAGGTCCTCGATCACCACGCTGCGCGCGGGCATGTTGATCCCCAGGGAGAGGGTCTCGGTCGCGAAGACCACCTTGACGAGCCCGGCCTCGAAGAGTTCCTCGACCGTCTCCTTGAAGACGGGGAGCATCCCGGCGTGATGCGCGGCGACACCCTGCGTCAGGCCGTCCAGGAAGTCGTAGAACCCCAGCGTCGCCAGGTCCTGCTCGTCCATCCACGCCGCGCGCATCTCGGCGAACTCACGGATCCGCTCGGCCTCCTCCCGCGTGGTGAGGTGGAGGCCCGCGCCACGCAGCCAGTCGACGCTCTTGTCGCAGCCGGCGCGGCTGAACACGAAGTAGATCGCCGGCAGCATGCCCGCCTCCGCCAAGACCTCCACGACCTCCTCACGGCGCGGCACGTACACGCCTCGGTGGCCCTCGCGAGGCCGGCCCCTGTTGGTGTGCTGGACGGTCCCGCTGGACCGCCGCGTGTGGCTCTTGGTCCGCAGCTCCCGCTGATCGAGCGACACCACGTAGGGATTCGGCAGCAGGGTCCCGTCCTGCTCCACGTGCATCGGATGCAGCCGGTGCCCGACGAGGTAGTGGTGTTCCAGCGGCACCGGGCGCCGCTCCTCGATCACGACGCGGGTCGCGCCGCGCAGCGTCCCGATCCACTCGCCGAACTCCTCCGCGTTGCTGATCGTGGCCGACAGGCACACCACGTTCACGCTGAGCGGCAGGTGGATCAGGACCTCCTCCCACACGGCGCCGCGGTAGGGATCCTGCAGGTAGTGCACCTCGTCCATCACGACCGACACCAGTCCCTCGAGCGTGCGGCTGCGCTCGTACAGCATGTTGCGGAGGACCTCGGTGGTCATGACGACCACCGGCGCCTCCGAGTTGATCGTGTTGTCGCCGGTCAGCAACCCCACGCTCGAGGCGCCCAGGCGCGCCACGAGGTCGCCGAACTTCTGGTTCGACAGTGCCTTCAGCGGCGTGGTGTAGAAGGCCTTGCCTCCCTGGGCCAGGGCGCGCTCGATCGCGTACTCCGCCGCCACGGTCTTGCCGGCACCGGTGGGCGCGGCGACCAGCACCGACTCGCCGGCGTCCAGGGCGCGGATCGCGACCGTCTGGAAGTCATCGAGCGGGAACGGGTACTGCGCGGCGAAGCTCTGGGGATCGGTCACGGTTCTTCGAGTCTACGGCCCGCGTCCCGAGCGAGGGTCTTCAGGCCAGCCCGCTGCGGGCGAGGAGGCCCCTCAGGCCCTCGTCGAAGTCGCCGGGGGCCTCGAGGTTGGAGAGGTGACCCGCGCCCGCGATCGTCAAAAGCTCGGCTCCGGGGATCGCCTCGGCCATCGGTGCGCTGACGGCGGCCGGGATCAGCCGGTCGCCGTCGGAGGTGATGACCAACGTCGGCACCCCGATGGCGCCCAGCTCCTCGCTGCGGTCGGGACGCTCCGCCATCCCGAGCGCGGCGGCTGCGATCGCCTGCGG
>JALYMB010000408.1 GCA_030773935.1 Actinomycetota bacterium
GTGCTGTGCAGCGAATGGACCGCGAGCACGGCGATCGAGTTGGTCTCCTCGCCGGCGGGGCGCCAGTTCAGCGCCTCCGACGAGGTGCCCTCGATGGACGCCCGCATCTCCGCGGCCGACTGATCGAACAGATGCCGTGCGGCGGCCACCATGGGGTCCGTCATCGGGCGATCCTACCTTCGTCCGCAGCCGGGCGGAGAGGAGGGAACCCCCCGACGCCCGGCCCGGTCAGGTCGGGTGCATGGCCCATCGATCGGGACCCCGGGTCCTCCCGAGCGGGCTGCGCGGGCCGGCGGCCGGCGCGCTTCTGCTCACGGTGGTCGCGTGCGGCCCCGGCGCCACCGGCCCGATCGCGTCGGGCACTATGGCTTCGAGCACCTCGCCCGCGCCGGCCACATCGGCGTCGGCCACACCGCAACCTCGACCCCAGGGGAGCGGGACCCGGTGGCCGATCAAGCATGTCGTGTTCCTGATCAAGGAGAACCGGACGTTCGACAACCTGTTCGGCACCTTTCCCGGCGCCGACGGGGTCTCGTTCGGCTACGACCACGGCGTGAAGAGGCCGCTGACGCCGGGCACCGACGGAAGCATCGGATCCGAGGACATCCCGCACTGCTACGTCTGCTCGCGGTCGGCGTGGAACCACGGGAAGATGGACGGCTTCAACCAGAACCCCACCTCGGACGCCTGGGCGTACACGCAGCTGGCCCGCCAGCAACTCCCGAACTACTGGCAGTGGGCGAGGGAGTTCGTGCTGGGCGACCGGTTCTTCGCCTCGGCGCAGGGGCCGTCGTTCCCGAACCACCTCTACGCGATCTCCGGGCAGTCCGGCGGTGCGCACGACAACCCCCGCCGGACCGGCGCGTTCCGATCGAGCAACACCTTCGGGTGTGACGCGCCCCAGGGGCAGACCGTGACGGTGGTCGACAGCGAGGGCCACGAGCAACAGGTGCAGCCGTGCTTCGACTTCCAGACCGAAGGCGACCTGCTGAACGACGCGAAGATCGACTGGGCCTACTACGCCGCCGACCCCGACCAGCTCGGATACATCTGGTCCGCGTACTCGGCCATCGATCACATCCGCAACACGCCGGAGTGGCGTCGGCGGGTGCTGCCGGTCGACCGGGTGATCTCCGACATCTCGAGAGACCGTCTCCCGCCGGTCACGTGGATCGCTCCCCGCTACGAGATGTCGGAGCATCCGCAGTACAACTTCTGTCTGGGCGAGAACTGGTCGACCAGCGTGATCGACGCGATCATGAAGAGCCCCATGTGGGAGTCCACGGCAATCTTCGTCACCTGGGACGACTACGGCGGCTTCTATGACCACGTGCCGCCGCCGCAGGTGGACGACTTCGGACTGGGGATCCGCGTGCCCCTGTTGGTGATCTCACCGTACGCGAAGTCGGGTGTGATCGATCATCACCTCGGTGAGTTCTCCAGCGTGTTGCGGTTCATCGAGGACAACTGGGGCCTCACGCAGCTCACCGGGCGCGACAGCGCCGCCGGCAACCTGTCGTACGACTTCGACTTCACCCAGGAACCGCGACGGCCCTCCCCATTGCCGCTGCGCACCAACTGCTACAACTAGAGCGAGGGGGGTTCATGGACTGGAGCGACGAGGACCCGGGGCTCCCGATCAAGTTCGGCCCGTGCTCGAACGCCGAGTACGACCCGGAGCCGGTCCTCCCCGAGGTCCTGCTGGAGACGATCCGCCGGGCTCGCGAGGCCGGCGACCGGCACGCCCGCCGCCTGGGCATGAGCCGCCGCGAGTTCCTGCTGTCGATCTGCGGCGCCGCGACAACATTGACGGCCCTGAACGCGTGCACGCGCGAGGCGCACCTCGCCGACCCGAGCCGGGTCACGAGCGAACCGGGTGGCAGCTACTCGATCCCGCCGGAGGCGACGGTCGATCCCGAACCGGCGCACGACGCGATCGGCGGCGAGGAGTTCGTCTTCGACGTCCAGGGACACCTGCTGGAGTACGACCTGAACCCCATCCTGAACGGCCAGGACTTCTGGACCCGATTCCCGCAGAAGGACTGCGGCGAGGACGATCCCCGGGTGTGCTACTCGATCGAGAGCTTCCTCGAGCTGATGTTCCTGCGCAGCGACACGTCGATGCTGGTGCTGTCCGCGCTCCCGATCTACCCCGAGGGAAGCCCCCTCTCCCCGAAGATCATGGACGAGACGCGCCGGATCGCCGCCGGTCTGTGCCGCGACGACCGCGTGCTCCTGCACGCGCAGGCGCTCCCCAATCTGGGCCGTGCCGGCGCCGCCCTGGATTCCATGGACGAGGCGGCGGGGCGCTACCCGATCGTGGCGTGGAAGACGTTCACCCACTTCCCCGACGTGTTCGAACACGACGGCGACGCGTGGTGGCTGGACGACCACGATCCGACCCTTCCGCAGGTGGGCGACGCCTTCATCGAGCGGGCGGTGCGCCTGGGCATCCCGACGATCTGCACGCACAAGGGGTTCAGCGGTGGGAGCGCGTACGCGTCGCCCGTGGACGTGGGTCCGGCGGCGCGGCGTCATCCCGAGGCGAACTTCGTCATCTATCACTCCGGCTTCGAGGCGGGAGGGTTCGAGGGCCCGTACACGCAGACGAGCAGGAACCTGGGCGTCAACCGGCTCGTGACGTCGCTGAAGGACGCGGGGATCGGGCCGAACGAGAACGTCTACGCCGAGATCGGGTCGACGTGGTGGTACGTGATGCGCTATCCGACGCAGGCCGCGCACGTGCTGGGGAAACTGTTGCGGTACGTGGGCGAGGACAACGTGATCTGGGGTACCGACTGCCTGTTCTACGGTTCGCCGCAGGACCAGATCCAGGCGCTCCGCTCGTTCCGGATCAGCCAGGAGTTCCAGGACCGATACGGCTACCCCGAGCTCACCAAGGAGATCAAGGACAAGATCCTGGGCCTGAACGGCGCGCGCCTCTACGGCGTGGATCCGCTCGCGGCCACCTGCGAGTTCTCCCGGAAGGAGCTCGAGATGCTGCGGCGGCAGCTCCCCGGTAAGAACCGCACCCTGGGACCGGCGACGGCTGCCGAGGCCAGCGCGTTCCGCGTCCTCGACCACGAGGCCGTGGCGCGCGGCTAGGCCGGCGACTCAGACGGTGCGGCGGTACAGGCGGACCGACAGGGTCGCGAACACGACGAGGATGCCGACGATCCACGCGAGCGCCTCCCAAACGTAGGTCCCCGTTGGCCCGACGCCGGCCGTGAGGGCCCGCACGGCGTTCACGGTGAGGGTCACGGGCTGGTGGTTCGCGAAGGCCTGCAGCCACCCGGGCATCGTCTCCACCCTCACGAAGGCGGACGAGGCGAAGACGAGCGGCGCGAGGACGGGGAAGGCGGCAGCCTGCGCCGACTCCGGATCGCCGAGTGCCAGGCCCACCGTCGCGAAGATCCACGACATCGCGAAGCCGAACAGCAGCACGATGAGCGCGCCTGCGATCAGGCCGAAGGCGCTCGTGTGGATCCGCCACCCGACCAGAAATCCGACGACCATCATCAGGATCACGACGAACACGTTGCGGAGCAGGTCCGCACTGGTTCGCCCGGTCAGCACCGCGGACCGCGCCATCGGCAGCGCATGGAAGCGCTCCATCAGGCCGCTCTTCATGTCGGTCGCGAGACCGATCGCCGTCGCGATGGATCCGAACACGACGGTCTGGACGAATATCCCGGGCATCAGGTAGTCGACGTACGGCACGCCCTGGAGC
>JALYMB010000409.1 GCA_030773935.1 Actinomycetota bacterium
TCCTCGGATCGAGGAGGCGCCTCCTTCTGCCCAGCGTGGCATCCGTCAACAAGGCCGCCTCAATCGACGAACGGCCCGTTGAACAGGGGCGCCTCTCCGTACGGCTGCCCTGTCATCAGCATGAAGCGGGTGCCGGGCGTCGCGTCTGTGACGGTGAACTCTTCTCCCGGACCCATCAGGACCAGCTGCGGTGGCCGTGCCCGGCGCAGGTTCGCCCCGAAGGCGGCCTCGCCCTCGAGCAGGTAGGCGAACCCCTGGAACTCGGCCGGTACCGGGGTCGCGAACTTCCCGCCCTCGGGCAACTCGACATCGAGGATCAGTGCCGGCGTGCCCAGATGCACGGGAGAGCCCTCGCCCACCAGCGTTCGAACGCTCGCGTCGGCCTCCCGCCGTACCGGGATCTCCTCCGGCTGCACCACCTGCGCGCTCGGTTCGACGTTCTTGTCCTTCCGGGCCAGGTTCACCCAGAACAGCACGCTGCGGAACTCTGTGTCGCCGTGGCCCTCCTCGACCTCGTCGGCTCCGACCGACTCGGCGTGCCACGCGCCCCGTCCCGTCCTGAGCGCCAGGAGCGACCCCTCGGACAGCCGAGCCCGTTCCACGGCTCCGCCCGGCCCCGTGGTGTGACCGGTGCTGGCCGAGCCCTGCAGCACGTACCAGAGGTTGTCGAACCCCCGGTGCGGATGCTTGGTGTCCTTGCCCGACATCTCGGAGAGGCGGAACCGACCTTCGTGCACGAGGATGAAGGGGTCGGTCCGTTCGTAGGGGGCCTCGCGGGAGGGCACCGCTTCCAACACCGGCATGCCCATCATGCGGATGAGCGCCGCGTCCTCCACGAGGATCGCGTCTCGCGCCGCCAACTCAACTTCTTGTCTCATCTATCTCATCTCCTTTCGGGTCTAGAAGTGGAACAGGGGAGCCGTGATCGTGAAGCGCAGTTCGGATCCCAAGGTGACGAATGTCCCGAAGAACACGAGCGATGCTCCGAAGATGATGAGGTTCCGGTAGAAGGCTGATGTCTGAACCGTCTTCTGAGCCTCGTCCTCGAATGACCAGAAGCGATGGAAGAACAGAGTGGCCGGTATCACGAAGGCACCGATCATCAGTGATCCCACGTCGGGCCAGATCCCGAAGCCCACGGATACGGCGCCGAATATCAACCAGACCCCTGCGACCCACCCCGCAACGGCCGGGACCGGGAACCCAGCCTGCTGCGCGTACCCCCTCATCATCTGGTCCTTCTTGAAATGACCGATCCCAGCCACCACGCCGAAGTAGTAGGCGAACACCAGGCGCCCGATCAGAACCGCCACTCCCGCTCCATCGCTCATCATCCGAGTCCTTCCTCTCCTCGCGATCGCCCTCATGGCCATGAACTTGCGATCGCAAGCAACTATTCCCCGGTAAACTCGATCTATGGCGACACGCCGACGTGAGCAGCTCGATGAGCTCGAGTTCCGTGCCTGGCGGGCGTTCATCTACGCCCATGCAACCGTGGTCCCGACACTCGACCGGGAATTGGCCAGCGCACACGGCCTGAGTTTCAGCCAATTCGAGGTGCTGGCGTGGCTGGCCCGAGCCGGCAGGCGGGGCCTGCGCATGTCGGATCTGGCGTCACGGGTCGTCCTGTCGCCCAGCGGGGTGACGCGAGCGGTCGACCAGCTCGAGGGCAGGGGCCTCGTCGAGCGGTGCGTCTTCGAGGGCGACAAGCGCGGCTCGCTCGCGACCCTCACCGCCGAGGGCCGCGCGCTCCTGCGCAAGGCCACGAACGACCATGTGCTCAGCCTGCGGAAGCACTTCCTCAGGCACGTCAGTCGGAGCGAGCTCGAGCATCTGGCCACCGCCCTGGAGGCGATCCTCGAGGGTGAGGGATCGCCGCTGCCTCCGCTGCCCGCTTCCTGAATCCTTTCGGCGTTCTGACTCGACGCCCTCTTGCCGGTTGGTAGTCACTGCCCGTCATGCGCCGACGATCCGGCCTCCGTACGCGCTTCGCGCATCGCACCGCGGCGAGCCGTCGTGTTCCTGGGCGATCCGGGCGAGCGCGCCCGAGCCGAGCCCGGAGACGAAGCCTTCGAGCTCGCTCGCCGGGAAGGATTCGCGTTGAGCGTCGAACGGATATTTGCGTTCGTGGCCCGGGAGGCGTCGCACGCCGGAAGGACGGAGACGTGACCGACGACGAGTGGAGCTACGAGTCGGTCGCAACGGAGGAGCTCGCAGGTCTCCACCGGATCGAGCGTCCACCGGATCGGGGGCGTACGCTTCCAGCCCAGCGTGTCTGGCCGTGTTCGGGAGGAGTGAACGAATGAACGTCAACTCCGGTGATACCGCGTGGCTCCTGGTCTGTGCCGCCCTGGTGATGTTCATGACGCCGGGGCTCGCGTTCTTCTACGGCGGGCTGGTGCGATCGAAGAACGTGGTGGGCACCATCATGCAGTCGTTCATCGCGCTGGGATTGGTCACCGTGTTGTGGGCGCTGATCGGCTTCAGCCTGGCGTTCGGGCCGGACAAGGCCGGCTTGATCGGTGGTTTGGACTTCCTCGGGCTCAGAGGGGTCGGGGCAGCGCCAAGCGCGTACGCGCCCACAGTGCCCGCCACGTCGTTCATGGTCTTCCAGATGATGTTCGCCATCATCACGCCGGCGCTGATCGCGGGAGCGTTCGCCGAACGGATGCGGTTCTCCGGCTACCTGACGTTCGTCGGCCTGTGGTCGATCCTGGTCTACGCTCCGGTCACGCACTGGGTGTGGGGCGGCGGCTTCCTGGGCGCCGATGGGCTCGGCGCGCTGGACTTCGCGGGCGGCGCGGTGGTGCACGCGAACGCCGGTGCCGCCGCGTTGGCCACCGCGATCTACCTGGGCCGGCGCCGCGGCCACGGCTCGGACGACATGTCGCCCCACAACGTCCCGTTCGTCATCTTGGGCGCGGGGATCCTGTGGTTCGGATGGTTCGGGTTCAACGCGGGCAGCGCCCTCACTTCGGGCGCGCTCGCTTCCAGCGCGTTCGTCAACACCCAACTCGGTGCCGCCGCCGCGCTGCTTGGCTGGATCATCCTCGAGCGCGTGCGGACCGGGAAGGTCACGACGATCGGCGCGGCCACCGGAGCCGTGGCGGGCCTCGCGACGATCACGCCGGCCGCCGGGTACGTGCCGCCCATGGCCGCCATCGCGATCGGCCTGGCGGCGGGGATCGTGTGCTACCTGGCCGTGGGACTGAAGGGGCGCTTCGGCTACGACGACTCGCTTGACGTGGTGGGGGTCCACATGGTGGGCGGCATCCTGGGGGTGATGCTCACGGGGGTGTTCGCAAGCCTGGCGATCAACGCGGCCGGGGCGGCCGCGAGCCTTGCGCAGGTGGGGAAGCAGGCCGTCCTGGCGGGCGCGACCGTCGTCTTCTCGTTCGTGGTGACGATGGCCATCCTGAAGGTCACCGACCTCACGGTGGGACTGCGGGTCACGGAAGAGCACGAGGACGTGGGTCTGGACGCATCGCAGCACGGCGAGGTGGGCTACCGGCTCTGAGTAGGTCGGGGGTCGTCGCCGGTTCGCAGGCGCGGTCGTGCTGGTCGTGGCGCCGGAGTGGTTCTGCCCAGAGCTTCCTCAGAGAAGCTTGGGGACCCTCTTGTCTGGAGCGCTCTTCGGTGGAGCCATCCTATTGGTGGCGGCGCCTCGTCTGGCTTCAGCCCGGTTTCGGCCGCCCGGCGGAATGAAGTCATGGACGGCGTACGAC
>JALYMB010000410.1 GCA_030773935.1 Actinomycetota bacterium
GGCCGAGGTGTAGGGCCCCGGCGGATCGCGGCCGGTTCGGGCCGAGTCCCGGCCCACGGATCCAACAACGAAGGAGCGCCCCTTTAGCGCTGGAATCGTGGCCTTGACTCGTGCCGGGATCCGCCCGGTGGGAATCCGCGGCTCGTGCGCCGCCCAGGTTGGTTGTTGGATCCTCCCGGGGGAACCCGGCCCTTGAAGCACCCGCGTCGAGTTGCGCTACCCTGAGGGCATGTGCCGCAGCATCAAGACCCTCCGCGTCCTCGACACGCCCGCCTCTGACGACGAGATGCGAGCCGCTGCCCTCCAGTTCGTGCGCAAGGTGAGTGGCTACCGCCGACCGTCGCCGGCGAACGAGTCCGCCTTCAATGCCGCAGTGGAAGAGATCGCCGCCGCCTCGCACCGGCTCCTTCACGCCGTGACCGAGACCCACCCGGCGCGGCGAAGCGCGTAGGCCGAGGGCCAGCCCTCCCGGGGACCTGCAAACGAAGCGCTGTCGCGTAACCGGCGCGTGCCGGGGTTAGGATCATGCGTGCGGGGCCTCCCGCGGCCAACGCGTCACACAAGAAAGCGAGGCGCACTCCCATGGGTCTCAACTTCACCGTGGTGATCGTCCATGCCCGGATGTGGTGGACGTACATCCTGCGTGGGTTGCTGGCGATCATCTTTGGGATCGTGGCGTTCCTCGCACCGGGATTCGCGTTGGGCACGCTCGTGATTCTCTTTGCGGTCTGGATGCTGATCGACGGCGCCGGTGCGCTGGTAAACACCATGCAGGCGCGCGGCAAGGGCAGCTGGTGGCTTGGGTTGATTGAGGGTATCGCCGGCATCGTGGCGGGCGTCGTGGCCCTCTTCTGGCCGGACATCACCGCACTCGTCCTGCTCCTCCTTATCGGGTCCTGGGCGATCGTCACAGGCGTCCTCGAGGTCTGGGCGGCGATCCGGCTGCGGGCGATCATTCAGGGCGAGCTGTTCCTGGCTCTCTCTGGAATCCTCTCGGTCCTGTTTGGCCTGTACGTGATTGTCTTTCCCGGACTTGGGGTCTACTCCGTGCTGTGGCTGATCGGATTCTTTGGAATCCTGTACGGCCTGACACTCATCTCGCTTGGATGGCGCCTGCGACGCATCTATCTCGAGGCCAAGGGCCACGGCGAGTACGCGGAGCGCGGGATGCGGCCATGACGGACCAATGAGCCAGACCGATCCTCAACGCACGCCGGTCGTCGTCGACGGGCTGCGCACGCCGTTCGGCCGATATGGCGGCGCGCTGCGCGAGGTGCGGCCGGACGACATGGCGGCCCACGTCATCCGCTCCATTGTCGAGCGCAACGGGGTCGATCCAGGCGAGATCGACGATGTGATCTTCGGCGCTGCCAACCAGGCGGGCGAGGACAACCGCAACGTGGGTCGCTTGGCCGCGCTCCTCGCCGGACTGCCGGTCGATGTCCCGGGGCAGACCGTCAACCGGCTCTGCGGCTCCGGCATGCAGGCGATCATCGACGCGGCACACGCCATCGTCGCCGGCGACGGGGACCTCTTCGTCTCGGGCGGCGTCGAGTCCATGACTCGGGCGCCGTTCGTGATGGCCAAGCCATCGGCTGCCTTCCCCCGCGGTGAGCAGACCCTGTACGACACGACGCTCGGTTGGCGCTTCACCAATCCGCGCCTCGCCGATGCCTACTACCCGTACTCCATGGGCGAGACCGCCGAGAACGTCGTCGAGCGTTGTGGCGTGAGCCGCGAGGAGCAGGACGCGTTCGCCCTCGAGTCACAGCGACGCTGGAAGGCAGCCCAGGATGCCGGGAAGTTCACCGACGAGGTAGTACCGATCCCGGCGCCGGGCGCAAAGCGCGGCGAACAGGTCGAGGTTGTCGTGGACGAACATCCCCGCCCCGATACGACGCTCGAACAGCTGGCATCCCTGAAGCCCGCGTTCAAGCGCGATGACTCAGGCTCCGTGACCGCGGGCAACTCGTCGGGTATCAATGATGGAGCAGCCGCGGTGTTGGTGACCTCCGAGGCCCGGGCGCATGAGCTCGGCTGGCGGCCGATCGCCCGCATGCTCGCCAGCGCGGTGGCCGGCGTGGACCCGGCGACGATGGGGTTGGGGCCGATTCCGGCGTCGCGCAAGGCGTTGGCGCGGGCCGGACTGCAGGTGGAGAACCTCGACCTCGTCGAGCTCAACGAGGCGTTCGCCGCTCAGGCAATTCCCTGCATGCGCGAGCTGCACCTGGACCTCGACAAGGTCAACGTCAATGGCGGAGCGATCGCGATCGGGCATCCGCTGGGGGCGTCCGGCGCGCGCCTCGTGGCCACGCTGCTCCACGAGATGCGTCGCCGTGGTGCGCGGTACGGTCTTGCGACGATGTGCATCGGTGTCGGGCAGGGGATCGCCTCCGTGTGGGAGTCCATCGAGTAGCGCGGTTGGCCCTGGCCGGCAGGCAACCCATGCCGGAATCCGGTCGAATCTGACCCATCAGTCACAATGCCGGCGGATCCGGCCCAAACGATCGGCAAATCCGACCGAATCCTCGCCTGCTGAGGGTTTCGCGCGGAGTCCGGTGAAAGGCGCACCTAGTACTCACCCCCCTGAGAGTTACGGGTCCTGCTGCCGCGCTGAAGCGGGAAGTCGCTCCATAACCC
>JALYMB010000411.1 GCA_030773935.1 Actinomycetota bacterium
CGACGGTCCCGCCGAGGCTGGAGAACAACCCCTCGCGCGCGCGATCGGACACCGGCCGGGTGCCGGGCGGCACCGGGCCCAGCCGCGTGCCGCGCGCGGTGCCCGCGATGATCCTCACGCCCCTGATGCTACGGAGCGACGCCGGCTTCGGCCGGGATCGCCCACCTACGACGGGATCGCCCACCTACGAGTGGAAGAGCCAATCGATCGAGCGCTCGAAGCGGGACCGCAGTTCCGTGAGCAACTCCGGGTGATCCTCCAGACGAGGATCGAGCCCGATCACGGCGAACGCCCGGGTGCGCGCCCGGCGCACCAGCTCCAGGTCCTCGGCCAGGCGGGCCAGCTTCAGATCGGGCATGCCCGATTGCCTGGTGTCGAACAACGTGCCCTCGCCGCGCAGCCGGAGGTCCTCGTCGGCAAGCGCGAAACCGTCGGTCGTGCGAGCCATCGCGTCCAGACGCTGGCGAGCCTCGACGTTGTCCGACTTCGACCCGTCCACCAGGAAGCAGTACGACGCGTGCCGTCCGCGCCCGATCCGTCCGCGAAGCTGATGCAGCTGCGCAAGGCCGAAACGGTCGGCGTTCTCCACCAGCATCACCGTCGCGTTGGGGATGTCGACACCTACCTCGATGACCGTGGTTGAGATCAGCAGGTGTGACCGGCCGCTGCGGAACCTCTCCATCGTCGCCTCCTTGTCGGCGGGCCGCATCCGGCCGTGCAGCAGATCCACCGTGAGCTCGGGGAAGACGTCCGTGGCCAGGTGCTCGGCCTCGACTTCGGCCGCCTTCACCTGCGTTCGGTTTCCCTCATCGATCGCCGCGCAGACGACGAACGCCTGCCGTCCCAACCGGATCTCCCGGCGAACCAGGTCGTAGGCCTCGCGGCGCTGCCCGGGATCGCGGACCACGGTCGTGGTGACGGGCTGCCGTCCGGCGGGAAGTTCGTCGAGGACCACGACGTCGAGGTCGCCGTAGTAGGTGAGCGCCAGCGTCCGAGGGATCGGCGTAGCCGTCATGATCAGCACGTCGGGGTCGCCTCCCTTGCCCTTCAGCGCCATCCGTTGATGGAGGCCGAAGCGGTGCTGCTCGTCCACGACGGCGAGCGACAGGTCGAAGAAGCTCACGGCCTCCTGCACGAGGGCGTGGGTGCCGATCACCAGATCGACCGCACCCTCGGCGATCCCCTCCAGGACCCGGGTCCGCGCTCTGCCGGTCACGGTGCCGGTCAGGAGCGCGTAGGTGAGGGTGGGCTCTCCGGGCCCGGTGGATCCGGGGTCCAGGAGCGATGCCTGGGCGTTGGGGGTCGCCGACGTCGCGATGTCCAGATACGGGACGGCCCCGAGCGGTTCCAGCAGCGAGGAGACCGACCGGAAGTGCTGGCCCGCCAGCACCTCCGTCGGCGCCATGATCGCGGCCTGGTGACCCGAGTCGATCGCCACGAGGGCAGCGTGCACGGCCACCAGGGTCTTGCCGGCTCCCACGTCACCCTGCAGCAGGACGTTCATCGGGCGCGGGCGGGACATGGCCTCGTCGAGTGCCCCCATGGCCCGCGCCTGCGCGCCCGTGGGGACGAAGGGCAGCGTATCCGCCAGCCGCTGCGCGAGCGCGCCGTCAACCGCGTGCGCGACCCCCGCCTGCTCCCCCTCGACGCGGTGCTTGCGGAACGCCACGCCAAGCTCCAGCGTGAACAGCTCGTCGAACTTCAACCGCTCCAGGGCTCCAGCGAGCTGGCGGTCGTCCTCGGGGAAGTGGATATGCCTGATGGCGGCGTCGTAGTCGCTGAGACGCTCGGCATCCAACACGTCCGCGGGCATCGGATCCCGCACGGACGGGAGCTGCTCGAGGGCGCTGTGCACGAGCTCGCGGATCGTGCGGGTGGTGATGCCCTCGGACGCGGGATGCACGGGGGTGATGCGGCCGGTGTGCACCGTCACGTCGTCACCGCGCAGGATCTCGACCTCCTGGTTGGCCAGCTGCAGGCGGCCGCGATACAGGTTCGCGACCCCGCTGACGGCCACCTCCGTCCCCTCCTTGTAGAGACCGGCGGCCCAGGGCTGATTGAAGAAGGTGAGGTCGAGGTAGCCGGTGCCGTCGTACAGGGTGACCGTGACCATGGTCTGGTGCCGTCGGGTCTGCCGCTTCACGACCTTGCGCACGGTGGCGATCACCGTGGAGGGGCGGCCGATCTTCAGCGCACCGATGGTCTCCACCCGCGAGCGGTCGATGTAGCGGCGCGGGTAGTGATGGAGCAGGTCGCGGACAGTCCGGATCTCGAAGGCCTTCTCGAGCACCTCAGCCGCGGGCGGACCTTTCGCTCGGAACCCCGTCCGTCGCGAGGCGAGCTTGGCGTCGATCTCGGCGATCGAGGATCGCGGTGTCAGCGGCACGGGGGTCTCCTCACGTCGGATGGGTTCTACCATGCAGGGCATGACCCGCCGTCTCCCCTCCGCGATCTGTGCCCTCGGTCTGCTCGCGGCCGGCTGCTCGGCCGCGCCCGAACCCACACCCTCGATCCCAGCCGTTCCCGCCGTGAACGCCGCCCATGCGGCGCTGCTCCCCGCGGACGTGGCCGAGCTGCCGGACATGGATCCGGCCGGGTTCGAGACCCTCTTGGGACAGGTGCGGGGCACGCCACTTGTGGTGAACGTGTGGGCCGCGTGGTGCGTGCCATGCCGAGCGGAGGCGCCCGAACTGGCGAGAGCCGCAGCGCGATACGGCTCTCGGATCCAGTTCCTGGGGATCGACGTGCTCGACAACCGG
>JALYMB010000412.1 GCA_030773935.1 Actinomycetota bacterium
GCGTGAGGCGGCGACGCTGGGCGGCCGACCCGTTCCGCCCGTCATGGGTGCCTCACAGGACCTCGCCGATCCGCCGCACTTCATGGCCGGCGCCGACGATCCCGTCGGCGAGATCACCGAGCGACGCCGGCGCGGGATCTTGCCGCCGTCGGCCGTGCTGGACCGCATGGCGTACCGCACGATCGCGGTCGGCTTCCCGATCTGGACCTTCGCGGTGATCGCGGGCGCCGTCTGGGCGCAGGAGGCGTGGGGTCGCTACTGGGGGTGGGACCCGAAGGAGACCTGGGCCTTCATCACGTGGGTGATCTACGCCGGGTACCTGCATGCGCGCGCGACCTCGGGTTGGAAGGGCACGCGCGCAGCGGTGGTGGCGCTCGTGGGATTCGTGTCGCTGCTGGTGACCTACTACGCCGTCAACCTGTTCATCGTGTCGCTGCACGGCTACGCGAAGTGACCGATCCACCGGTGTCAGGCACGCATCGGGACGGTGGTACAGTGCCGCCGGCTCACGTGCGGAGCCCCCACAACCGTCCGTCGGAGGCCTGAGGAACGTGCGGAAGAAGGTGTTGGTGGTCCTGGGTCTGCTGGCCCTGGCCATCGCCTTCGCCGCATGCGCCCCGCACGCGTCGCAGGACACGCTGAAGCCCGCCGGTCCGTACGCGCGCGAGGAGAAGGACCTCTTCGTCCCGGTCTTCTGGGTGGCGGTGGCCGTCTTCGTGATCGTCGAGGGCCTCATCGTCTTCTTCCTG
Organism: Actinomycetota bacterium; assembly: GCA_030773935.1. Lineage (GTDB taxonomy): Bacteria > Actinomycetota > UBA4738 > UBA4738 > HRBIN12 > JALYMB01. Next base: position 750 of record JALYMB010000412.1, read on the forward strand.
TTCAAGTACCGGCATCGCGAGGGGCAGGACCGGATGCCGCCGCAGATCCACGGCAACACCCGGCTGGAGATCGGCTGGACGATCCTGCCGGCCGTCGTGCTCGCCGTCGTGATGGTGCCGACCGTGGCCACGATCTGGGATCTGGCCCGCAAGCCGCCGAGCGACGCGCTGAACGTCACGGTGATCGGCCAGCAGTGGTTCTGGAAGTTCGAGTACACCGATCCCGACATGCAGACGGCCGCCGAGGTGCCGGGCCCGATCACAACGTCGAACGAGCTCGTGATCCCGACGGACCGAGTGGTGTACCTCACCGTGACGGCCGGCGTGGGAGGCATCGTGCGGCCGACCGACGGCGCCTCAGACGCCGCGGTGATCCACTCGTTCTGGGTGCCGGAGCTCGCCGGCAAGCAGGACGCCATCCCCAACCACGAGAACCACATCCTGCTGCAGGCCGACGAGCCGGGGATCTACGAGGGCCAGTGCGCGGAGTTCTGCGGTCTGTCGCACGCCATCATGAAGTTCCACGTGCGCGCGGTGACCCCGGAGGACTTCGCGACATGGTCCGCCGGACAGAAGGAGGACGCGATCACGCCGACGGGCGGGCTCGCCGCCAGCGGGTTCGACGCGTTCATGGGGGGGCGATGCATCGAGTGCCACGCGATCCAGGGAACACCGGCCCAGGGCATCGCCGGCCCGGACCTCACGCACTTCGCGTCCCGGCTGTGCATGGTGGGGTGCCTGCTCGACAACCAGGATCGCGAGGACATCGCGCGATGGCTGCGCGATCCGCCCGCGGTGAAGCCGGGCTCCTTCATGCCCAACTACCATCTGCCCGAGGACGAGATCCAGGCCCTCGTGGCGTACCTGCAGAGCTTGAAGTGATCCGATGACGAAAGGCGGCAGATGGCCAGCGTGATCGTCCAGGGCTCCTCGGCCCGTGGGGTGCTTCGGCGGCCCGGTGCGACGACCGGCGTCTGGAGCTGGTTCACCACGGTCGACCACAAGAAGATCGGGATCCTGTACGGCGTCACGGCGTTCATCTTCTTCGTCGTCGGCGGCTCCGAGGCGCTGCTGATCCGCGCCCAGCTGTCGAAGCCCGACAACACGCTGCTGTCGGCGGATGCCTACAACCAGATGTTCACGATGCACGGGATCACCATGATCTTCCTCGTCGTCATGCCCATGTCGGCTGCGTTCTTCAACTACCTGATCCCGCTGATGATCGGCGCTCGCGACGTGGCGTTCCCGCGGTTGAACGCCTTCAGCTACTGGGCGTTCCTGTTCGGGGGGCTGTTCATCTACTCCAGCTGGTTCCTGGGCGGCGCGCCCAACGGCGGCTGGTTCGGGTACGCGCCGAACTCCACGACGGATCCGTCGATCGGCATGTCGTTCTACGCGGCGGGTCTGATCATCACGGGCATCGCCTCCAGCGCGGGCGCGATCAACCTGGCGGTCACCGTGATCAACATGCGCGCGCCGGGGATGTCGCTGTTCCGGATGCCGGTGCTCGTCTGGATGGGCTTGACGGTGCAGTTCCTGCTGGCGTTCTCGCTGCCGATCATCACGGTGGGTCTGTTCGAGCTGCTGTTCGACCGGGAGATCGGCACGAACTTCTTCAACGTGGCCAAGGGCGGGAACCCGCTGCTGTGGCAGCACCTGTTCTGGCTGTTCGGCCATCCGGAGGTCTACATCCTGATCCTGCCCGCGTTCGGGATCGTCAGCGAGATCATCCCGGTGTTCGCGCGGAAGCCCTTGTTCGGCTACCAGTTCGTCGTGTTCAGCGGCATCGCGATCGGCTTCATCGGGTTCGGCGTGTAGGCGCACCACATGTTCGCGACGGGGCTCGGGCCGGTCGCCAACACGGCGTTCGGCATCTCCACCGCGATCATCGCGGTCCCCACCGGGGTGAAGATCTTCAACTGGATGGCCACGCTCTGGCGCGGCGATATCCGGTTGGCGACGCCCATGCTGTTCGCGATCGGCACCGTGACGATGTTCGTGATCGGCGGGCTCTCCGGCGTGACGCACTCGGTCGTGCCCTCGGACTACCAGCAGACCGATACGTACTACGTCGTCGCGCACTTCCACTACGTGCTGTTCGGGGGCGCCATCTTCGGGCTGTTCGGCGGCATGTACTACTGGTGGCCGAAGGTGTTCGGCCGGCGCCTGGGCGAGGGTCTGGGCAAGACCCATTTCTGGATCATGCTGCTGGGGTTCAACCTCACGTTCGGACCCATGCACATCCTGGGGCTGCAGGGGATGATCCGCCGCGAGTACACGTACCCGGCATCGCTCGGGCTCACGTTCTGGAACCAGGTCGCGTCGGTCGGCGCCTTCATGATCGCGCTGTCGATCCTGGTGTTCATCGTGAACGTGGCCGTGACCTCTCGCCGGGCCAAGACCCACGACAACGATCCGTGGGACGGACGCACGATCGAGTGGTCGACGTCCTCCCCGCCCCCCGAGTACAACTTCACCGAGATCCCGCAGGTCCACGCGCTGGACGACTTCTGGCACCGCAAGTACGCGGAGGACAAGGGCGGCCGCCTGGTGCCGGTGCAGGCCGGCGCGGCCGGCGAAGCCGCCCTCCACGACGAGGGCGGGCACGGGATCCACCTGCCGAACCCGTCGTTCTGGCCGATCGTCGCCGCCGCGGGGCTGCCGCTCCTGGGCTACGGCGCGCTGTTCCATTGGTGGCTGGCGGGTCTGGGCGGCGCCGTGCTCCTGGTGGCCCTCTACGGCTGGGCGCTCGAGCCCTCGGCGGAGTAGGAGACGGCGGTGGCGCAGGCGGCGGTCGAGCACGGCGGGGGCCACGGCGGTGGCGGCGGCCACGAGACGTCCACGGGCTTGCCCAACACGAAGCTCGCGATGTGGCTCTTCCTTGCCTCCGAGTGCCTGCTGTTCGGTGCGCTGATCTCCACGTACCTGCTGTACCGAGGGGCCAGCACCGAGCCTCCCTATCCCGCCGACATCTACGACATCCCGTACACGTCGGTGTCGTCGTTCGTGCTGCTGGCCAGCTCGCTCACCATGGTGCTCGCGCTGTCGGCGGCGCAGCGTCGCGACACCGGGCGGATGCGCCTGTGGCTGCTCACGACGGCGCTGCTGGGCATGACCTTCGTCGGCGGGCAGGTCTACGAGTTCACGAGCTTCTACGGGGAGGGCCTGAAGCTCTCCACGAACCTGTTCGGCACCACGTTCTACGTGCTGACCGGGTTCCACGGCGTGCACGTGACCGTCGGCATCCTGATGCTGCTGTCGCTCGTGGGCATGTCGTGGACCGACCGGCTGCCCGACGACCCGTCGTTCCCGATCGAGATGGTCGGCCTGTACTGGCACTTCGTGGACATCGTCTGGATCGTGATCTTCACCGTCGTGTACCTGATCCCCACCGGATCCCCTTCGACGTAGGAGCGTGCGTGGCCGACTCCCAGTTGCAGCAGGACCTGAGCGCCGAGGGTGCGCACGCGCCCGGCGCGAGCCACGGTCACCCGAGCCCGAAGGAGTACATCCGGATCGGCGCGATCCTCGGCGTCCTCACGGCGATCGAGGTCGCCGCCTCCTACACGATCGACGGGGCCCTGCTGATCGCGCTGCTCCTGAGCCTGGCCGTGATCAAGTTCACCATCGTCGTCATGTGGTTCATGCACCTGAAGTTCGACGACCGTCGCTACGCCAGGTTCTTCGTGATGGGGCTGTCCCTGGCCGTGACGCTGTACCTCATCGTGCTCATGGTCAGCAAGGTCTTCCTGAGGTAGTGGCGTGAACCTCCCTCCCTGGCACGCGCATCCCGACGTCTGGCTGGTGCTCGGATCCGTCGTGGCCGCGTACCTGATCGCCGTCCGGCGCCACGATCGCGCGCCGGCGCCGGGCGAGGAGCCCACGCCGCGTCGCCGGGTCCGTCTGTTCCTGCTGGGCATGGGGGTGTTGTGGCTGGGCGCCGACTGGCCGATCCACGACCTGGCGGAGCGCTACCTCTTCAGCGTCCACATGGTGCAGCACACGCTGTTCACGCTGGTCGCCGCGCCGATCCTGCTCGCCGGCATGCCGGTGTGGCTGCTGCGCCGCATGCTCCGCCCACGCGCCGTCCGCGTCGTGTGGAGCTTCCTTACCCGGCCGGTCGTGGCGCTGATGGTCTTCAACGGTGTCCTGTTCTTCACGCACTGGCCCACGGTGGTCGAGGCCGCGGTGACGAACGAGCTCACGCATTTCGCGCTGCACGTCCTGATCGTTGGCTCCGCGGTCGTGATGTGGTGGCCGGTGGTGTCGCCCCTGCCGGAGATGCCGGCGCTCCCCGCGCCCGGACAGATGTTGTACCTGTTCCTGCAATCGCTGGCGCCCACGATCCCGGCGTCGTTCCTCACCTTCGGCTCCCATCCCCTGTATCCCGTGTACGTGGGGTTCCCCCGTATCTGGGGCATGGATGCGCTCACCGACCAGCTGATCGCCGGCCTGATCATGAAGATCGCCGGCGGGTTGATCCTGTGGACGGTGATCGCCGTGGTCTTCTTCCGCTGGGGGGATCGTGAACGGCGTGAGGGCTGGGATGCTCTGCGCTACGCCGACGTCGAGCAGGAGATCCGCGCGGAGATGACGCGAAAATGAGCCAGACCCCGCATCGCCAGAGTCTGCTGCTGCCGATCCTGATCCCCTTCGGCGCCCTCGCAGTGATCGGGGCCGTGCTGTTCGGGTTCTCGCGGATCCTGCTGGGCATCTCCCACAACGCGGCGACGGTGACCGCCTGTGTCGTGGCGATCTCGATCATGGTGGCGGCCTCCGTCGTCGCGGGCCAGCGGCGCGTGGGGCCGTCCGCGATCGGCTCGATGCTCGGTGTGGTGGCAGGCGTCGCGTTGATGACCGGGTCGCTGGCGTTCCTGATCGTCGGCCCGCAGAAGGAGCCCGTGGAAGCGGCCGTCGTGACCCTCGTGGCCGGACCGACGGCGTCCACGGACGGCTTCGACCAGTCGAGCCTGGCCTTCCCGGCAGACACGCCCGTGGACCTGGACTTCGACAACCAGGAGGTCGGCGCGCAGCACAACGTCGTCATCTTCCAGGAGGATCCGGCGAAGAACACCAGCCAGACGCCGCTGTTCCACGGCCAACTCACCACAGGGCCTGAAAAGACCACCTACAAGGTGGCGCCCCTGGGCGAGGGCTCGTACTTCTTCCACTGCGAGGTCCACCCGTCCACGATGACGGGGACGATCACGGTCATCAAGGGCGGCGCCGTGCCCGGACCCACGATCGTGGCGAAGGGGTTGGCGTTCGACACCGACACGATCGACCTCGCGGCCAAGACGCCCACCGCCATCACCTTCGACAACCAGGACTCCGGTACGACGCACAACATCGAGATCTTCACCGACGAAACCCTGAAAGAGTCGCTGTTCAAAGGGGATCCGGTCACGGGGCCGGCCACGGCCACCTATACGGTCCCCGGTCTCGATGCCGGGTCGTACTACTTCCACTGCGACTTCCACCCGTCGATGAGCGGGACGGTGAAGGTGGCGCCCGGCGGTGGAGGTGGGGGCAACGGCGGGGGAGGCCCGACCCCGACGGGTCCCCCGCCGTCCGAGACGGCCTCGCCCGCCGGGGGCGGAGGTGGTCCGCCCGCCAAGGCGTCGATCACGGCCGCAGGGCTCGTCTTCGACACCACGAGCCTCTCCTTCCCTGCGGACGTGCCGGTGGCGCTGACCTTCGACAACCAGGACCCCGGTACGCCGCACAACGTGGCGATCTACAAGGACGAGGCCTACACGCAGCCGGTGTTCCCCGGCGAGATCATCGACGGCCCGGCGACCGTCACCTACGATGTGCCGCCGCTCGCGGCCGGCACCTACTACTTCCGGTGCGACGTCCACGTCGCGATGGCCGGAACCGTCAGCGTCACGTAACGAGCCGTCGCTGCTAGCGTGGTGGCGTGCGCCTCCGTATGCTGCTCCCGGTGCTGGCGTTCGTCGTTCTTACTGCCGCCTGCACCCGTGTCAGCGACGGCCTGGGGCTGGTGCGCGTGGACCGGCCGTTGCCCGGTCTGACGGGCTCGACGGTTGGGGGCGGCCCGCTCGATGCCACCGACTACTCGGGCCAGGTCCTGGTCGTGAACTTCTGGGCGACGTGGTGCGGTCCATGCCGGGAGGAACAGCCTGCGCTGCAACAGGTCTGGCGAGATTACCAGGGCAGAGGCGTGCAGTTCGTCGGCGTGAACTACCGCGACGACGCGGCCGCCGCAGGCGCATGGATCGACGAGTTCGGCGTCACCTATCCGAGCATCCAGGACCGTTCGGGTGGGTGGGCCGACGATTTCGGGTTCCTGGGTCTGCCGGACACCTACGTAGCGGACGCAGGAGGGACGATCCGGTACCTCATCACCGGCCCCACCACCAGCGAGCAGCTGTCCGGCGTGCTCGACGAGCTGCTCGCCTCCCCGGCGCCCTCCTAGCGGGTCCCCGGATCAACCGGCGCGGCGGCCCAGCGGCGTGAGGGCGTCCACCGCCACGGATCCGAACAGGGCCGCCAGATACACGATCGAGTACTTGAACAGCCCCCAGGCGCGGGCCGGTGCCGGGTCGCGCCACAACCGCAGCGCCCGGAACACGAACACGCCGCCCAGCACGATCGCCGTGGCCAGGTACACCGGCCCCATCCGGGCGATCGGGACCAGCAGCAGGGTGGTCCCGAACAACACCAGCGAGTACAGGAAGATCTGCCTGCGGGTCTCGTCCTCGCCCCTCACCACGGGCAGCATCGGCACCCCGGCCGCCGCGTAGTCCTGCCGATACCGCATCGAGAGGGCCCAGAAGTGGGGGGGCGTCCACACGAAGATGATCGCGAACAGGATCCACGCCGGGGCGGCAACCGTCCCGGTCACCGCGGCCCAGCCCACCAGCGCCGGCACCGCACCCGCCGCACCGCCGATCACGATGTTCTGGGTGGTGGTGCGCTTCAACCACATCGTGTACACGAACACGTAGAACGCGATCGCCGACAGCGCAAGGGTGGCGGCAAGCACGTTCACGGCGATCGCCAGGAAGAGGTACGAGACCGCCCCCAGGACGAAGCCGAACGCCAGCGCACGGTCGGGTGTCACCAGGTGCGCCGGCAACGGACGGCCGCGCGTGCGGCGCATGATCTCATCGATGTCACGGTCCAGGTACATGTTGACGGCGTTCGCCGACCCGGCCGCGATGGACCCTCCGACGAGCGTGGCGAGGATCAGCCACAGGGAGGGCAGCCCGCCGCTCGCCAGGATCATGGCGGGCACGGTGGTGATCAGGAGCAGGACCACGATCCGCGGTTTCGTGAGGCGGACGTAGGCGCCGATCGTCTCGCGGAGATCCCCTCGGCCGGGGTCCGCGGTCCCTTCGGGCGCAGCCGGTCCGGCATCCCGCTGGCGCGTCGCCAGGAGGCGCGAGAGGGCGGCCAGCACCACCAGGGTGGCCCAGATCAGCACCGACAACGCCACGTGCAGCACCACCGCCCAGGGACGCAGCCGGGTCCACACGTTGGCGGCGCCCGAGAAGATCTGCCCGACGAACAACACGAGGGCCAGGGTCGATAGGCGCACCAGGTCGCGGGAGCGTGTGGCGATCGTGCGGACCCGGATGGCGGTCCAGATCACCAGCAGGAAGGTGGAGGCAGCCAGCACCCGGTGCACGAACATCACGGTGGCGGCTCCGCCCAGCGCCGGAACCAACCGGCCGTCCATCAGCGGCCAGTCGGTGAACACCAGCTGTGAGTTCGAGGCCCGCACATAGGTCCCCACCAGCAGCAGGAGGCCCGTCACGGCGGCGGTTGTCGCGGCGAGCCGGGCGAACGCTCGGTCGGCCCCGCCGCGTTCGTCGGCCGCGTCACCGCGGAGGGCGTTCACCGCCAACACCACGACGTCGGCGATCAACGCCATGGCGATGACGAAGTGGGCCGTCACCCACCACGGATCGTTCCCGCTGATCACGACGATCCCGCCGAGCGCCGCCTGGGCCAGGACCAGCGGCACCGCCGCGAGCGCGGGGATGAGCACGGCGGGATCGTCTCGGCGCTCCCGCCAGACCTGCAGCGCGGTGATCCCGATCAGCACGATCGCCACGAAGGCCACCGCGCGGTGCGAGAACTCGATCAGCGAGTGGAGGGCACCCGTGGGGAACAGCCGGCCGGGCTCGCATGCCGGCCACGCGGAACAGCCCAGACCCGAGCCGGTGCCGCGCACCAGGCCCCCCACGCTGAACAGCACGACGGTGGTGACGGCGGACGCGACGGCGAGCTTCTGGAGGCGGGTCATGAGTGGACGCCCCCATGATAGATGGGACCTTCTGCCGATGGCGGCGGGGTGAGGGCATCGCGTACGCTTCCGCCATGAGCGCCGCCGCACGCCCGGTCTCCGCCGCCTCCGAGATGCTGACCGTGGTGGATCGGGTGAACGAGGCGCTGGACGTCTTCCTGGCGGCCCGGCGCCAGGAGATCGAGTGGCGGGAACCCCAGGCCGTCGTGCTGATCGACGAGGTGCTGCGCCTGGTGGCGGCGGGCGGCAAGCGCCTGCGGCCGGCCTTCTGCTACTGGGGCTACCGGGCGGCGGGCGGCGCCGACGGCGAGCCGATCGTGAAGGCAGCGGCCGCGCTCGAGCTCCTGCACACGATGGCCCTGGTGCACGACGACCTCATGGACGGAACACCCGAGCGCCGCGGGGTGCCGACCACGATGCCCCGCATGAGTCACGAGGCGCGCGAGCGGGGTCTGGGCACCGGCGACCCCGAGAGCTTCGGAGAGTCGGCCGCGTTGCTGGTGGGGGACCTCGCCGCCGTGCTCGCCGACCGGCTCCTGCTGGAGTCCGGCGTGCAGGCGTCCGCGCTCGCCCGCGCCCTCGCGCCCTACCACGAGATGCGCACGGACATGGCGATCGGCCAGTTCCTGGACATCGCGGTGGTGCCGGTGGATCCCGCCGCGGCCCGGCGTATCGCCGCCATGAAGGGAGGGTCGTACACCGTCGAAGGTCCTCTCCTCGTCGGTGCGGCGCTCGCGGGCGCGACGACGTTCGTGCAGACGCGGCTTCGGCGCTTCGGCGCTCCGCTCGGCGAGGCCTTCCAGCTCCGCGACGACCTGCTGGACGGGGACGGGCGGCATGCGGCGAAGGCCAAGGACGTGAACGCTCTGGTGTCCGAGGCCGTCGCCGCCCTCGATCCGCAGGTGCTCGATCCGGTCGCCGTGGAGTCCCTGCGCTCGTTGGCCGGGCTCATCGCGATGCGGTGATCGTCGACGAACTGGTCCGCCGAGCGTTCCGCGATCTCGCCACGGCGCGGCTGGCGACGCTGGATCCCGGCGGGGCGCCCTACGTCGCCGCCCTGTGGTTCGTCTGGAGCGAGGACGGTTTGTTCCTGTCGACACGACGCGGGAGCTCCACCTGGGAGAACGCCGAGCGCGATCCTCGCGTGTCCCTGGTGATCGATCGCGGCCGGGAGTGGACCGAGCTCGCCGGCGTCGGCGTCGAGGGGCTCGCCGCCCTGTTCCCGGCCGAGCACCCCGATTTGCGGATCCCCATGTCGGAGTGGCACGAGAAGTACCGCTCGCTCCTGGCCGGCGACGGGTTCGAGCGCTTCACGGGGGCCGTTCCCGAGCTGGGGTTCATGCGGATCGAACCCACGCACCTCCGCACCTGGGACCACGCGTGGCACCAAGAGGGGATTGCGGGCTCGCAGAGCCGGACGTAGCCTTTGTGAAACGATTCACGAGCCGGTAGGCTCACCTTGTGAAAGTTTTCACAAGGTAGGGGGGATCCCAGACCGTGACGACGCCACACACCTTGGAGACCGACGTCCTCGTGGTGGGTGCCGGTCCCGGCGGGGCCGCCACCGCGTACCACCTGGCCCGCCATGGCGTCGATGTCACGATGGTGGACCGGGCCAGGTTCCCCCGCGAGAAGGTCTGCGGTGACGGCATCACCCCGCGTGGCGTCGCCTCCATGTTGCGGATGGGCGTGAACCCCGACGATCCCGGCTTCGAGCGCGTGAAGGGGCTCCGCGTCAACTCGCGCTCCACCACGATCGAGCTGCCCTGGCCGGAGCTTCGGAGCTGGCCGAACTACGGCCTGGTGCGCACGCGTCACGACTTCGATCAGCTGTTGGTGGACCGCGCCACGAAGGCCGGGGCGCGGCTGCTCGAGGGGACCGAGGCCGTTGCGCCCACCCTGCGCGACGGCTGGGTGACGGGCGGCACGATCCGCCCGGCCGGCGAGCACGAGGCCGAACCCACCGTCGTGCGGGCCCGGTACGTGATCGCCGCCGACGGCGCCGCGAGCCGCTTCGCCAGGCCCGCCGGGGTGCGGCGGGACGACTCACGGCCCCTGGGGATCGCCGCCCGCCGGTATTACCGAGCCACCTATCACCCGGGCCCCTGGTTCGAGTCGTGGCTCGACCTGTGGGAGGGGGACCTGCTGCTTCCGGGGTACGGCTGGCTGTTCCCCGTGGCGGGCGGCCGGATCAACCTGGGAGCGGGTCTGCTGAACACCTTCAAGGGCTTCAAGGACATCTCCGCCCAGCGGCTGTTCGACGCCTTCGCGACGATGCTGCCCTCCGACTGGGGCATCTCGGAGGAGACGGCCGACGGACGCGTGCTGTCGGGGCCGCTGCCCATGAGCTTGAACCGGATCCCCCAGGCCGTGCCGGGGATGCTGCTGGTGGGCGACGCCGCCGGCGCCGTGAATCCCTTCAACGGCGAGGGCATCGCCTACGCGATGGAGTCGGGCGAGCTCGCCGCCGAGCTCGTGCGCGACGCCCTGGTCCTGAACCGTCCGGGCATCGCGCACAGCTACCCGCTGGTGCTGCGCGAACGGTACGGGCGGTATTTCACGATCGGCCGGGGGTTCGCCCGGGTGATCGGCAAGCCCGCGATCATGGGCGCCGCCACCAAGCACCTCCTTCCGCGGCCGGTGGTGATGAATTTCGCCCTGCGCCTCATGGGCAACCTCACCGACGGCCGCGACGGCGACTTCCAGGACACGTTGATGTATGTCCTCGAGCGGGTGGTCAAGGCCTCGTGAGACTAGGATGCCGTCCGTGCTGAGGGACTACCTGCCGATCGTGGTCCTGGGGGTCCTCGCCTTCGTGTTCGCGGTGGTCTCCCGGGGGGTCTCGCATCTGCTGCGGCCGAACCGGCCGAACCCGGTGAAGCTGTCTCCGTACGAGTGCGGGAACGACCCGATCCGCCTCCCGCGCGGTGAGCGTTTCAGCGTGAAGTTCTACGTCGTGGCGATGCTGTTCATCATCTTCGACATCGAGACGATCTTCCTCTTTCCGTGGGCGGTGACCTTCCGTCAGCTCGGCCTGTTCGGCCTGGTGGAGATGGCGCTGTTCATCGGACTCGTGTTCATCGCCTACGCCTACATCTGGCGCAAGGGTGGCCTGGAGTGGGAGGAGCCGCGCCCCGAGCGCCCGCCCGGCGAGCTGCACGCGACCGACGTTCCCGGGCCCGTACGGGAGGTCGCGCGTGCCCGTTGAGCGGATCGAGGGCATCCACCTCGCGAAGACGCCGGAGGAGGTCGAGGAGGAGGTCAGGCGCGGCGTCCTGCTCACCTCGCTCGATCGAGCGGTGGGATGGGCGCGCAAGCAGTCGATGTGGCCGGCCACGTTCGGTCTGGCGTGCTGTGCGATCGAGATGATGTCGGCCGGTGCCGGCAGGTACGACCTGTCGCGGTGGGGGATGGAGCTGTTCCGCGCCTCGCCACGCCAGGCAGACCTGATGATCGTGGCGGGGCGCGTCAGCCAGAAGATGGCGCCGGTGCTTCGGCGGATCTACGACCAGATGCCCGAGCCGCGCTGGGTGATCTCGATGGGAGTGTGCGCGTCGGCGGGGGGCATGTTCACGAACTACGCGATCGTGCAGGGCGTGGACACCATCGTGCCCGTCGACATCTACGTGCCGGGGTGCCCGCCGAAGCCGGAGATGCTGATGTTCGGCATCCTGAAGCTGCAGGAGAAGGTGCGGACGCAGGGGACGTTCCGGTGAGTCCCGAAGAGATCGCCGAACGCCTCCGTTCGCGATACGCCGACGTCCTGCTGGCCCGCGGCGAGGTGACGGTCCTCGTGGGTCCCGGGGAGGTCGTCGGCACCATCGAGGCGCTGCGCGACGATCCCGAACTCCACCTCGACTTCCTCTCCTGCCTCACCGCCACGCATCATCCCGGCGTGGTGCCGGCGCTGTGGGTGGTGTACGAGCTCCGATCCACGGCGTCCCACCACCGCGTCCGGGTGAAGGCGGGCCTGGCCGGCGACGACGCGCCCCACGTGCCAAGCGTGACCGCCATGTTCCCCACGGCGAACTGGCAGGAGCGCGAGGTGTTCGACTTCTACGGGATCGTCTTCGACGGCCACCCCCACCTGACACGGATCCTGATGCCCGACGCGTGGGAGGGCTACCCACTGCTGAAGACCGAGGAGCTCGGCGGCGTCAACACGCGCTACCACGGAGCCTTCATCCCGCCGGTGGACCAGCGGACCACGACGTGAGCGTTCGCGAGGACCGGCCGTCGCCCCGGCAGGTGGATCCCTCCGGGGAGATCCGTCAGGAGACCATGATCATCAACATGGGGCCGCAGCACCCCTCGACGCACGGGGTGCTGCGTCTCCTCATGGAGCTCGACGGCGAGTACGTCGTTCGGTGCACGCCGGTGATCGGCTACCTCCACACCGGGATCGAGAAGAACACCGAGTACCGAACGTGGATGCAGGGCGTCACCTACGTCACACGCGCCGACTATCTGTCGCCGTTCTTCAACGAGCTGGGGTACTGCCTGGCTGTGGAGCGCCTGCTGGGGATCGAGGCGCCGCCGCGCGCGCAGGTGATCCGGGTGCTGTGCAACGAGATGAATCGGATCAGCTCGCACCTCCTCTGGCTGGCCACCAGCAGCCTCGAGCTGGGCGCGGTCAGCCTCATGCTGTACGGCTTCCGCGAGCGCGAGCTCCTGATGGACATCTTCGAGACGATCACGGGTCTGCGGATGAACTCGGCGTACGTGCGGATCGGAGGCGTGATCATGGATCTGCCCGAGGACGGCGAGCGGAGGATCCGCGCGTTCCTCGAGGAGATGCCCAAGCGCATCGACGAGTACGAGACGATCCTGAATGACAACCCGATCTGGCGCGAGCGCAACGAGGGCGTCGGACGGCTCTCCGCGGAGGAATGTCTGGCGCTGGGCGTCACGGGCCCCATGCTTCGCGCCGCCGGCGTCCCTCTGGACGTGCGCCGGGACGCGCCGTACTCCGGCTACGAGACCTACGACTTCGACGTCGTCACGCGCACGGAGGCCGACGCGTACGCCCGGTACCGGGTCCGTCTGGACGAGATGCGGCAATCGTTGCGCATCATCGAACAGTGCGTGGACCGCCTGGAGGAGCCCGGCCCCGTGATGGTCGAGGATCCGAAGGTCCGGTGGCCGGCGCAGCTCAGCGTGGGCCCCGACGGGATCGGCAACGATCCCGCGTACGTGCGCCACATCATGGAAGAGTCGATGGAGGCGCTGATCCATCACTTCAAGATGGTGACCGACGGCGTGCAGGTCCCGGCCGGCGAGGTGTACCAGACCGTGGAGTCCCCCCGCGGGGAGCTCGGCTTCTACGTGGTCTCCGACGGCGGGCATCGGCCCTACCGCATGAAGATCCGCGATCCCTCCTTCGTGAACCTTCAGGCGACGGCCACGATGGTGGAGGGATCGCTGGTTGCCGACGCCATCGCCGCCATCGCCAGCATCGATCCCGTGATGGGCGGGGTGGACCGCTGATGGCCGTGTTCGCTCCGGAGGTCCGCGAACAGGCGGAGGCGATCAAGGGGCGCTATCCGGCCGGCCGCGAGCGGTCCGCCGTCATGCCGCTCCTGTACCTGGCCCAGTCCGTGCAGGGAAACGTCACGCGCGAGGCCCTGCAGGAGGTTGCGGAGCTGCTCGGCGTGCGCACCGCGGAGGTGGAGGCGGTCGCGACCTTCTACACGATGCTGCGGCTCCGGCCGACCGGCCGGCACGTCGTGAGCGTGTGCACGAACCTGTCGTGCGCCCTGCTCGGTGCCAAGGACGTCTACGAGGCGGCGCACCGGGCGAGCGGCATCCCTCACGGGGGTGAGCTGTCCGAGGACGGGGTCATCACCCTCCACGAGGAGGAGTGTCTGGGGGTGTGTGAGTTCGCGCCGGCGGTGCAGATCAACTCCGCCAACTACGACCGGGTGACCCCGGAGCGGATGGGCGTGCTGATCGCCTCCCTGCGGGCCGGGGAGGTGCCCGAGCCCAGCCGGGGTCCGGCCGTGGGGAGCTTCCGGGAGGCCTCACGCATCCTGGCGGGCCTGGAGCCGGAGGCTCTGCGGTGACCGAGCAGCGAAAGGTGCTTACCGCGCAGTGGGAGAACCCCCGAGCGATCGCGCTGCCCGGGTACCGCGCCACGGGGGGGTACGAGGGACTTCGTTCGGCGCTGGCCATGTCGGGCCCCGATCTGATCCAGATCGTGAAGGACTCCGGCCTGCGTGGCCGCGGCGGCGCCGGGTTCCCCACGGGCATGAAATGGTCGTTCGTGCCGCAGGACACCGGCAAGCCCACCTACGTGGTGGCGAACTTCGACGAATCCGAGCCGGGCACGTGCAACAACCGCGAGCTGGTCGAACGCGAGCCGCACGCCCTGATCGAGGGCACGGCGATCGCCGCGCGCGCGATCGAGTGCCACACGGCGTTCATCTACGTCCGGGGCGAGTACCTGTGGCAGGGACGGATCCTGCAGCACGCGATCGATGAGGCCTACGCGGCCGGGCTCCTGGGCGGCGACGTGCTCGGCAGCGGCTACGACCTGGACGTGGTGCTGCACCGCGGCGCCGGCGCCTACATCTGCGGTGAAGAGACGGCACTGCTCAGCTCGCTGGAGGGGTTCCGCGGGCAGCCTCGCCTGCGCCCGCCCTTCCCGGCGGTCGAGGGTCTATACGCGTCGCCCACCGTCGTCAACAACGTCGAGACGCTGATGAACGTCCCGCACATCGTGCGAAACGGCGCCGATTGGTTCAAGGAGGTCGGGACCGAGAAGGCGCCCGGCACGAAGGTGTTCACGGTCAGCGGCAAGGTCGAGCGCCCCGGGAACTACGAGGTGGCGCTGGGAACGCCGTTCCGTGAGCTGCTCGAGGTGCACGCGGGCGGCATCTTGGGTGGCGGATCGCTGAAGGCCTGGACGCCGGGCGGATCGTCGACGCCGTTCCTGACGGCCGACCACCTGGACGTCGGGCTGGACTTCGAATCGGTCGCGGACGCCGGATCCCTGCTGGGCACCGGCGCCATGATCGTGCTGGATCAGACCGACTGCATGGTGGAGGCCGCCCGCCGTCTGGTGGAGTTCTATGCGCACGAGTCCTGCGGCAAGTGCACCCCCTGCCGCGAGGGCACGTGGTGGGCCACCCGGATGCTCGGACGGATCGAGGACGGGTACGGGCGCGAGGAGGACATCCCCTTGGTGGGCGAGGTGGGCCAGAACATGCTGTTCCGGTCGTTCTGCGCCCTCGCCGACGGCGCCGTGAGCCCCATCGCCTCCACGCTGCAGCACTTCATGGACGAATAC
>JALYMB010000413.1 GCA_030773935.1 Actinomycetota bacterium
CTTCCGTGCACCGCCATCTTCCTGGGCGCGGCCGCATCGTGTGAACCCTCATCGCCCCCAACGGCAAACAAGGGTGAGAGAAGCGATGGGAGAGGAGGCTCGTGCTCAGGTCGTTGGACTCGACCTCGTGCGACGTCTGTCCGGAGCCGGCCGTCGAGGTGCTCGCCATCCACGGCGCCGGGAGAACGGATCTGCTGCGCGCCGTGTGTCCGGCGCACCTGGAGGCGACACTCCAGGGTGCAAGGATGCTCGTTCCCGAGCGACCGACCGGATCGGAGAGGGGCCCGGACTCCGCCTGACCGAAGGACTAGCTCGCGGCCCTCTTGCGCGCCGCGGTCCTGGTCCTCCCCTTCGCAGAGCCTTTCGCCGACGCCTTCCGCCTGGCCGGCTTGCGCGTGGCGACGGGTGTCGCCTTCGTTCGGGGACGGCCCCGGCGCGGCGCCCGGGCTCCCTGGATCAACTCGTCCAGATGCTTCCGGCAGACATCCTTCTGATACGAACGAGCCCCAACCTTGATGGTGACCGTCTGGACCGCGGGAGACCCGCACACATCACACACGACGACGAGAGCCTGGGCCATGCCACGTCCTTTCTCGGAGTGTCGCGTGAGTCTAGTGCGTTCCGGATCGGCCCGTCGATTCGTTCCGATGAAACTCGAGCCTTCCACCGCTGACGCCCATGATGCGACCGTTCCTTCCGGAGCGGTTCACGTTCACGCTCATCTCCTTCCTACGGGGAGCGTCGGCCTGCCCGGGATGCGTCGGCGCGGAATGGCTCGAATTACGGACCGCGAAGAGACGAGCTGAGACGATCGCGAAGAGGATATCGGATGCTGTCGTCAGCCCCCTGATGGCAGGGATGAAGAGGAGTCGCGAACGATGTTCGAAGGACTGACCCGCTGCTCTCCTGCGGGTTCGTCGTCAGTCCAGCTGACCCGCGACGGCGATTCCGCCCGGGCCTGACGTCAGGTGGCTGACCCCGCTCCAACCGCTCTCGCTCGGATCTCGCCCCCGAACGCGAGGCCCGAGCCATGCGCCCAAGAGGAACCCTCCACCGCTTGAGGTGGGGCCGGTTCCTGCCGAACGGACAGTCATGGAAGCTCGTCGGCCAGGACAGTTCCTCGAGGAGCAGATCCAGCGCAAGGCCATGATGGCCGGTGCCTGCGTGGCCCTGGTCTGGGCGGTCGCTGCTCTGGGGTTCCGGTGGTGGCCTGCGGCCTTGGTGGTGCTCCCCGCGGTCTTCGCCGTGGACCGCCAGGTCCGTGACGGCCGGCACCTCGATCCGTCCCGGCAGCTCGGCGGCCTGGAGGGAGAACAGCTGACGGGTGCGGCGCTCGAGGCGATGGCGCCGCAGGGGGTGCTCGCCGTGCACGATCTCAACCTCGGGCGCGGCAACGTGGACCACGTCGCGATCACGCCGAGCGGCGTCTTCGCGATCGAGGTGAAGCACCTGAGCGGCGGGCGATTCCACATCCGCAGCGGCATGGGTCTCATGCAGGGCAACCGCCCGGCCGATCAGCATGCCGCGCAGGCGCGCCGGAACGCGTCGGCCGTCCACGACCTGCTCGCCGGCTCGGGGATCGACGTCTGGGTGAGCCCGATGCTGGTCTCAACGAAGGCCGAGGTGTGGCGAGGCGGCTTCCGCATCGGGCGGGTCCATGTCCTCCCGCTCGAGAACCTGCGCGATGCCCTGTTCGACGATCCCGACCTACTCGGCGAGTCACGGAGACGCCTGATCTTCGAGGCCCTGCTCGAGGCCGGCGCCGGACGCCGATAGAGGATCCCGCGGCTCTCCGTCAGGTGAGCTTGCGGTACAGCCGGATCGCCAGCGGCACGAACACGATCAGCAGCCCCACGATCCAGAGCACGGACTTCAGCAGCAGGGCCTCGAAGGTGTCGATCGGCAGATGGGTCTTCGGGTCGATGAGGCCCACGTTCCCGAGCGCCAGGTAGCGCGCCAGGTTGCACCAGTGGGTGACCGGGTTGTTGCGGGCCACCACCTGCAGGAACGACGCCATGCCCTGCACCGGCACGAACGACGAGCTCACGAAGACCACCGGGAAGATCCAGGTGAACGAGGCGGCCTGCACCGCCTCGACCTCCTTCAGGGCCAGGCCGATGCACGCGGAGATCCACGAGAAGGTGAACCCGACCACCAGCACCAGCACCAGCAGCCCGACCGCGTTGCCCAGCCCGTTCTGGAACCGGAATCCCACCAGGTATCCGATCACGACCACGACGACGACCAGGAGCATGTTCTTCGCCAGGTCGAAGGTTGTGCGCCCGACCAGCACGGCCGATCGGGCCATGGGCAGCGAACGGAACCGGTCGATGATCCCCTTCTTCAGGTCGTCGGCCAACCCGACCGCGGTCGTCGTGGCGCCGAAGATCGCGTTCTGCACGAAGATGCCGGGCAGCAGGAACTGCACGTAGCCCAATCCCGGCGGAAGGTTCTTGACGTTGTTCGCGTAGATGTAGCGGAACAGCAGCACGAACATCACCGGCTGCACGAGCTCGAAGATGAACACCGTGGGCACGCGCGTGAGCGTCACGAGGTTGCGCTGCGTCACGAGGAGTCCGTTGGAGACGGCGCGCGAGGCCCGAGCGCCGAGGCCCACGGGCGCCCGGCGCTGCGACGTCTGCCGGACCGTCGTGCTCATGACTCCCGCCTCCCTCGTCGCCGGCCCCGCCCCGCCGGTGACGGCTCGGGTTCCTGGCCGTCCTCGGCCGAGCGTCCCGTCAGCGACATGAAGACGTCGTCGAGCGTGGGGCGGTGCAACGCGAAGCCGGCGAGCGGGATCTTCCGCTCGTCGAGCCGCCGCATGCTGTCGAGCAGGACGGCGGATCCCGCGTCGCCCACCGGCAGGCGGATGCGGCCCACCTCCGCGTCCACGTTCGCCTCGCCGGTCCCCAGCCCCATCAGGGCCTCGGCGGCTTCACCGGTCCGGGCCGGATCCTCCATGTGCAGCTCCAGCACCTCGCCGCCGATGCGGGCCTTCAGCTCGTCGGACGTGCCCTCCGCGATCACCTTGCCCAGGTCGATGACCGCGATCTGGTCCGCGAGCTGATCGGCCTCCTCCAGGTACTGCGTGGTGAGAAGGATCGTGGTGCCCTCGTCCTGGAGCTCCCGGATGAACGCCCACACGTCGACGCGGCTGCGCGGGTCCAGGCCGGTGGTGGGCTCGTCCAGGAACATGACGTCGGGGCGGCCGACCAGGCTCGACG
>JALYMB010000414.1 GCA_030773935.1 Actinomycetota bacterium
GAGGCGCGGGAGATCGCCATGGTGCGGAACCGGGCGATGATCAGGACCGCGATCCGATCGGCGAGCTGGTCGGCCTCCTCCAGGTACTGGGTGGTGAGCAGGATCGTGGTGCCCTCGTCCTGAAGCTCCCGGATGAACGCCCAGACGTCGACGCGGCTGCGCGGATCCAGGCCGGTGGTGGGCTCGTCCAGGAACATGACATCGGGGCGGCCGACCAGGCTCGACGCGACGTCGAGCCGGCGGCGCATGCCTCCGGAGTACGTCTTGGCCGGGCGTCCCGCAGCCTCCGACAGCCCGAACCGTTCCAGGATCTCGCCGGCTCGCCGACGGGCTTCGGCGCGCGGGAGGCCGTAGAGGCGCCCAACCAGCTCCAGGTTCTCCAGACCGGTGAGGTTCTCGTCGACCGCGGCGCTCTGTCCGGCGAGGCCGATGCGGTACCGCAGCTCTTCGGCATCCCGCACGACGTCGAGCCCGTCGACCTCCGCGCGGCCGCCGTCGGGGGGGAGCAACGTGGCCAGGATGCGGACGCAGGTCGTCTTGCCGGCGCCGTTGGGCCCCAGCAGGCCCAGCACGGTGCCGGCCTCGACGCTGAGGTCGACGCCTCGGAGCGCCTCGACATCGCCGAAACGCTTCGTGAGCTGCTCGGTGCGGATGATGGGGCCGGCCATGAGTGCGAGAGGATACCGAGCGCCACCGAGGGCGACACCCGGAAACCGGGCCGGGCCGCCGATCGAGGCAGTCCCCGGGTCTAGATCAGTTCCCAGGTGACCTGAACGGAGATCTGGGTCTCCAGCGTGGGCGGGTTCACCGGTGTCGGCGCGACGGCGTCGGCGGCGGCCGACATCGTGCCGCCGTAGGGCATCGGCGGGTAGATCGGCGGCGCGCCGGTCTCGGACACGGTCAGGACCTGTCCGAGCTGCGCCTCGGCCGCGACGGCGACCGCGGAGGCCTTGGATCTGGCGTCGGCGACCGCGCCCGCCAGCGCCTGCTCGCTTCCTCGGTTCGCCGGTGACATCTGGAACATGATCCCGTTCGTGAGGTTCGCGCCCGCCTTCACGGCGGTGTCGATCGCCCGGCCGATCAGCCCCAGATCGTGGAAGGTCACCGACACCTGGTTCGAGGCCTGATAGCCGCTGATGCTCGACCCGTTGGACCCGTAGCTGGGATAGAGGTTCACGCCGGTGGTCGAGATGTCCCCGTCCTTCACCCCGAGATCGGCGAGCGCACGCAGCACCGAGAGCATCCGTGTGGTGTTCTCGCGCATCGCGTCCTCGGCCGATGACGATTCGGTCTGCACGCCGAAGGAGACGACCGCCTCGTCGGGCGTGGAACGCAGGGTGGCGGTGCCGGTGACACTGACGGTTCGTCGATCGGTGGCCGGGGCCACCGTCGCGTTCGAGGCCAGCGGCTGAGGTGCGGACACCCCCGGCGACCCGCCGCTCGACGCGAACGAGGGCACGCTCAACGCCAGCACGATCCCCACCGCGATACCGCTCAGCATGCCTGCGAGTCGTCCCTTCCCGGCCATGACGTCCTCCTTGGATTCGGATGTCGGGCGAACGAGGGTGGGACGGCGGGGACAGGCCATCCGGTTCCCGGGACCGGATGCCTATCCCTGCTTGACGGGACCGACCGCGAGGATCGACACCTTGATCAACACGCGCTCGTCGGCCTCCATCGCGCGCCGGTACTCATCCCAATCGGGGTGCTCGCCGCGGATGCGGCGGTAGTACTCCACCAAGCCCTCCATGGCCTCGGGCAGGGACACCAGCTCGGCCCGGCCGTCGATCTGGATCCACGGTCCGAAGAACGCATCGGTGAACACGCACAGCGTCACGCTCGGATCGCGGCGGATGTTGCGCGTCTTGTACGCGGTCTCCCTGCTGCTGATGACGACCCCGTCGTCATCGACCCCGACGGTGACGGGAGAGGTCTGGAGGCCGCCGTCCCGCTTCCGCGTGACGAGGACGGCGCGGTGGTTGCGGGCGGCGAAGTCGCGAGCCTCCTCGGGTGTCATGGACCCTCCTTTCGTGCGGTTCGTCCGAGACGGTAGCTGACCCGATCGATCCACGAGCAGACGCTCAGGACGCGCCGATCCAGCCTCCGTCCGAGACCCGGCCGAACGGACGCGCGAAGTGGGAGACGCCCACCCGCCATCCCCCCTCCCTCGCTCGGCCGAGGATCTCCTCGCGCGACGCCGAGCCCGCCGCCGGGTCCTCGTCGTGGCTCGAGGGCCACGCGGGATGCGCCGCCTGGATCGGTACGTGCAGGAGGTCGCCGGTGAGCAGCAGCGTCCCCGCTCCGGCGCCGTCGAGGAGCACCGACCGGTGACCGGGCGTGTGGCCGGGCGTATGCACCACGCGCACGCCCGCGCTGACCTCGTGGTCGTCGGCATCCAGTGACAGGGCTCCCGTGGTGGCGAGCCCGGCCATCGCCGCTCGGGCGTCGTAGCGGCCCCCGTCCGCCGGCCTGATGACGGACCGCTCATCGAAGTGCTTCCAATCGGCGGGATGGACGTGGTACCGGGCGTTGGGGAAGCGGGGTGTTCCGTCGCCAAGGACCGTGCCGCCCGCATGGTCGGCGTGCAGGTGCGTCAGCACCACGTGTTGCACGCTGCGTGGGTCGACCTCCGACCACGCTTGGGATCCGGCGACCTCGGCCCACGGAGCCCATGGCCCGAACGAACCCACACCCGTATCGACCAGCACCTCGCCCTTGGGCGTGCGCAGGAGGAAGGCGTGCACGTGCCAGGCCCAGTGCTCGTCGTCGACGAACGCCCACGGGTGCATCCCGCGTTCGGCGGTCCAGTCCACCCTGTGCCCCGGACATTCGTCCGCGAGCGGCAGCGGGGCGAAACCCTCACACACCGTGCTCACCTCCACGCGTCCGACGGTGAGCGATGCATGCACGGACCGACTCTACCGGTCGCCCCGGAAGGTCGAGCCGACGTGTTGACTTTCTCCGAAAGGCGCGACTAGCGTTCGGACCGATCCTGACCCCGGCGTTCAGAAGGAGTGGATAATGTCTCGCCGCAACCTCCCCGCCCTCATGGCCGTTCTCGTCGTCGCGCTGATCGCCTGCAGTCCAGCCCCGCCGAAGGCAGACCCCGGGACCCCCAGGGCCGAAGCGGCCGAGCAGGAAGGCCGGGCCGGGAACGAGGAGGCCCAGGAGGAGGCCAACCTCACGCAGGAGCGTCTCGACGCCCTCGCTGCGGCCCGGGCGAACGGGACGTTCGGGAGGGCGACGACCGTCACGAGCAGCCCCGCTCCGGGCTGGCGGGGCGAGCGGCTGCTGAACGTCGGGACCGACGACTGGGAGCCGGCCGTAGCGGCGGACCCGCGCGACCCATACGTGTACCTGATCACGACGCGCTACGGGACCGAGAAGACCTGCTCCTCGCACTGTCCCACGCCGTTCATCCCCCTGACGATCTCCTCCGACGGGGGAGCGACCTGGGGGCCGCAGGTCCCGCTCTGTGTTTGCCGCGGATCGGGCGCGCAGTACGATCCGACGATCGAGGTCGTCCCCAACACCGGGGCGGTGTACTCGGTGTTCCTGAACGCCGACCGCGCCGGCGGCTTCTCCACCGTCTTCCAGAGGTCCACCGATCACGGGCAGACCTGGACGGACCCGGTGCACGTGTACGGCAACGTGTCGTGGACCGACAAGCCCGAGATCACCATGTCGCCGGGCGGCAGGGACGTGTACGTGTCGTGGAACGGGCCGCAGGGCGGCGACCTGTACGTGGGCGTGTCGCACGACTACGGCGCGACGTGGAGCCAGCACAAGCTCACGAGCTCCAAGCGCTACTACTACGCGTACGACGCGACGGTGCTGCCCGACAGAACCGTGGTCTTCTCGGAGAGCAGCCTCACCTATTCCGGCCCCGGCCAGTCCGTGGAGGGCCCGATCTGGCACCACGCGATCATCTCGCGGAACAACGGGGCGAGCTGGGAGAACGTGATCGTCGACAAGGTCCCCAACGGCGAGCCGTGCGTCGCCGCCGGCTGCTCCAACGACTTCTACACCGGCCAGACGAGCGTGAGCACGGACGAGAGCGGTCATCTGGTCTTCGCGTACGAGGGTCCGCTCGTGAACAAAGGGCCTCAGCGGATCTACGTCCGCACCTCCGACGATGAGGGCCGGACGTGGGGATCGCGCAAGGCGCTGTCCGTCTCCGGCGAGAACGCCACGGGTCCCAGGCTCGCGTCCGGCGGCCTCGGCGACGTCCGGCTGTGGTACATGCAGACCGCCAACGGCGACGATCCCGATGCGTGGAACGTGTGGTACCGCTCCTCGACGGACGGCGGGGCAACGTGGGCCTCGCCCGTGAAGCTGAGCGACGCCTCTTCGGGAGCGGGGTACAAGACCGCGACCGGGTTCCTCGAGGTCTACGGCGACTACGGAGAGATCGACGTGACGAATACCGGGAACACGATCGCGGTGTGGGGCGAGGGCTTCAGCTACACCGGACCGGGCGGAACCTGGTTCGCGATCCAGCGCTAGAGGACCTGGCCCTCAGGCGCAGGAGGCCGCGCCCGCGTCCGTGAAGGTCCCGGTCGCGGGCACGAACGCCCAGTCGAAGCTCGTGTCGTGGAGCGTGAGGCGCAAGACGCCGAAGCTGCTCGCGCTGCCCGCCCTGCTGTTGGGCTGAGGGGTGTCGAGCGGATTCAGGCTCCTGCCGCCGGTTCCCACCACGAACTCCCGGATGCCGTTCGCGTCCGCCTGTCCCAGCGGGTCCTGCGGCGCGAAGCGCTCGTAGTCGTGGTCGTGGCCGTTCAGGACCACGTCGGCGCCGTACTGATACAGGAGCTTCCAGAACGGCCGCGACCGCGGGTCGCCGCCGTGCTCGGACCCCGAGGAGAACAGCGGATGGTGCCAGTACGCCAGCGTGCAGGCGTTCGTGTGGGTGGACAGCTCATCCTTCAACCACTGGTACTGCGGCGAGTCCGCGGCGCACGACACCACCTGACACTCGGAGTTGAGCGAGATGAGCCGCCAGGCACCCAGGTCGTACGCGTAGTAGCCCTTCGACGGATCACCGGCGGCGGTCCCGAAGTAGGAGTAGTAGCCGGAGGCGCCCGGCGTCTCGTACTCGTGATTGCCGACCGTTGGGTGAGTGACCGGGAGGGATCCACCCCACGCGGGGTCGTACGAGGCCCGGAAGTCGTTCAGGGCGCCCGTCTCGTACTGCTCGTCCCCGAGCGGCAACACGGCGTCGGCACCCGCGAGGAGATCGCCGGTGGTCCCCATGCGGCACCGATCACCCGAGCCCGAACCACCGTTGAAAGCGGCATCATCCGGGGAACAGGCGATGTCTCCCGCCGCCGCGATCATCGGATCACTGGGCGCGACGCCGGGCGTCGTGACGGACAAGTCGGGGGACGGCTCGCTGTGGTTGCCGGCCAGGTCGAAGGCGTCGACGGCGTACAAGTAGGTCGTCGCCGGCTGGACCGCGGTGTCTCGGTAGGCGGACCGGCTCGTGGGCACGGTCGTCAGCGGCGAGCCGTCCCGGTAGATGGTGTAGCCGGCGACGCCGACATCGTCGGAGGAGGGACGCCAGTCCAGGTCCACCTCTCTCCTGGCGACGAACGTCGTGCGGAGGTTCGTGGGCGTGCTCGGGGCCTGCTGGTCGACGCCGCCGCCGCTCCCGTCGTCGATGTAGGCGTCGTCCGCGACGACGTCGTCGAACGCCAGGTCGTATGAGGGGTCGGGTTGCGGGTTGCCCAGCAGCAGGCCGTCGATCGATGCCATCCCGGGCGCGAACTGCAGGGACAGCTCGGTCAGCGGTACACCGTCGAGCCACACCCCGGCTGCCGCGGAGTCGACCGATGCGTAGATCTGCAGCTCGTGCCAGTCCCCCTCGCTCACGGCTCCTACGCTCAGCTGTGGCGACAGCGCGCCGGGCGTGCGCGTGAGCAGGTGGTCGTCGGGCGTTACGCAGACCACCACGAGCGCCGACGTGGGAGACCGCAGCTTCAGCATCGCGACGCGCGTGGTGACCTGAGAGATCTGGAAGCGGACGCGCACGTAGACCTCGTGCAGATCGGGGGGAAGCTGCTCCACGGCGAACGCCGATCGGCCGTCGCCGGCTGCCTGCGCGGCCCACTGGCCGGTCGCCACCTCCGTCTGCTGGACGGTGAGACCGTTGTCCACCGTCCACTTCGACAGATCTCCCGACTCGAAGCCGTCGGCGAAGAGGACGCCGGTTGGCTCGAGCGTGGCGCGTGTGGTCTCCGAGGCATGGAAGGCGAGTGGCGCCATCACCACCACCAGGACGAGCAGCGCGGGCGCCGCGACGGCGGCCGCACGCCTGCTGACGCGTCGGAGGCCGGTAGGCGTGCGGGAGCCCCAGATCACAGGACGAACACGATCATCCGGAGCGTGGACACTGCCTGCGCTTCCCCTCTTGCCGTGCGGCGATCGCCGCGAACCAGCGTTCGATGTAGGACCTTTGGCCATTCCCCGCGAGCATCCACCCTAAACGAAGCCGAAGCTCTTCCCAAATCCCCTGCGTCTGCCGTAGGTTGCCCGGTGGACGTTCCGTCCCCCAGATGGCGCGGCGCTCGACCCGCTCCGGGGCGTCCCAGGAGGAGGCACGATGCTCAAGAGATCATTCACGAGCCTGGCCATCGCCGCCACGCTGGTCGTGCTCACGATCGGCGCGGCCTTCGCGCTGGATCAGACGAACGGCTCCGGCCTCACGCATAACGGGGCGAGCCTCGGTTTCAACGCCAAGATCGATCTGAAGGGCCAGATCACCTACGTGGCCCACGACGGCACCGGCTTTTGGGTCCAGTGCGACGACCTGTCGACCTACCGGAACCTGAGGAACACGCCGAAGGGCTACGAGCGGACCAAGGTGACGGCGCCGTGCACCGACAAGGACGGCAACACGATCTACGTGGAGATCTACTTCGTCGACCGTGGTGAGCCGGGGGACCGGGACATCGAGCGGGTCTTCTTCACCTACAACGCGGATTGGGCGCTGGATGCCAACGGCGATCCCAACGTGTGGCTCACGCAGTGCAACTCGGGCGCCGACATCCTGGCGGCCGGTGGCTGCATGGACAGCGGCATCATCACCGCGGGGAACGTTCAGATCCACCAGAGCGCTGACCTGCAGGAGACCGTCGTCGTCGGAGACGCGACGCTCTGAGTCACGCTCATCACCGCATCGGAAGGGACCCCCGAGAGAGGGTCCCTTCTTCGTTCCCGGGGTTTGCCTGATGTTCCCCGGGCTGCCTATGTTCCCGGGATCCCCTGAGGAGATCGGCATACTGGAGCGATGGCCGGTCCGCTTCGCGTGACTCGCTCGATCGTCGTGCCGGCGCGCGAGTTGAGGTGGCGGTTCAGCCGGTCGTCGGGGCCGGGTGGTCAGTCGGTGAACACGGCCGACTCGCGGGTGGAACTCAGTCTCGACGTCGCGACGACGACGGCGCTCGGCCCCGTGCAACGCGCCCGCGCCCTGGAACGGCTGGCCGACCGGCTCGTGAACGGGGTGCTCACGATCGCCGCCTCGGAACACCGATCGCAGCTGCGGAACCGGGAGGCCGCCCTGGAGCGGCTCGCGGACCTCCTCGGGGCGGCCGTCGCCCCGCCGCCCCCCCGGCGGCGCCCGACCAGAGCGGGCCGCGGAGCCGTGGAACGCCGGTTGGCCGACAAGAAGAGACGTGGGGAGACGAAGAGGCTCCGTCGCGCCGGCCAGGACGATTGAGCGATCGTCTGCATCCTCTCCCTCGCTGACCGACCGTTCGTACCGCGGGCGTGCCTCCGCACACGCCAGGAGCTGCCGCTCCGGCGCCGCCTCGACTATCCGGCCGGGGCATCGTTCCCGTCCGCGCGCGCGGGCCCGTCCGGCCCCACGGCGGCCCAGACCACGACGATCCCCAGGACGATCCCGACCGCCGATCCCACGAAGAGCTGTGAGGGCCCGACGTGCTCGTAGACGAAGCCCCCGACGGCCCCGCCGATCATGGGCGCCAGACCCCACGTGCAGATCTGTAGCAACGCCTGCCCGGTGTTCCGCAACCGTTCGGGCACCAGTCGAGCTGTCATCAGCACCAGGCTCACGTACGTCAGGCCGAAGCCCACGCCGATGCCGATCCGCACGGCGGTGACGGCGATCGGATCCGACAAGACCGCCCACGCCACCGATGCCGCGGCGTAGGCGCCGGCGCCTGCGGTGAAGACGCGACGCAATCCGAAACGCTCGACGAGCGAGCGGCTGGAGCGCATGAACGGGATCTCCACGAAGGCGCTCACCCCGGCAGCGATCCCCACGAGCAGGGCATCGCCGCCGCCCGAGACGATACGCAGGGGGACGAAGTCCCACGCGGCGTGCGTCGCGGTGGCAACCAGCAACGCGCCCACCAGGAACGACGGTAACCGGTGAACCGTCCGCAGCGCGTCCCCGGCGGATCCGAGACGCGAGCCGACCCGGGCGGGGGGTGGCGGACGGACGCGGGGGAACCGGGCGACGTACGCGGCATAGAGCGCCACGCCGCCCGCGTAGATCGGCAACGCCAGGCGAGCCCCCGTCGCCGTGAACAACGCTCCGAAGCCGATGCATGCGACGCCCCAGCCCACGCTCTGCCACAAGCGGAAGTCCCCGTACTCGGTCACCCGCTCCTCGCCGAGCTGCGTCAGGGCGAGGGTGTCGGTGAGGGCCGTATGTGGACCCTGCGCGGCGCCGAGCACCGCCGCCACCGCAGCGACGGCCACCAGGCCCGACCCCGTCGCGATCAGCGCCAGCGCCGCCGCCGAGGCCGTGACGCAGGAGATCTGCAGGGTGCGGACCGTTCCCAGTCTGGTGTCGGCCACATGACTCCAGAACGGTGTGGTGATAACGCCCGCCAGGGAGCTCGCTCCCAGAACCAGGCCGATCTCGTCGGGGGACAGCCCTCGGTCGCGGAGCAGCAGGACGAAGAACGGCACGAACGTCGCGACGACGACGCCGATCAACGCGTACGCGCCGCGAAGGGCCGCGTCGCCGCGCCGTGACGCCATCCGGGGCTTCAGCGCCTCACTCACTGCGCCGGCATGCTAGCCGCACCGTGGTGTGGCGGGAGCCCGTACGATGCCGGCCGTGACCGACACCGACGACCACATCCTGGCGCTCCTGCAGTCCGCTCCGCTGATCGACGGCCACAACGACCTGCCCTGGGCGTTGCGCGAGGCTCGCGAGCAGGGGCGTGCACCCGACATCGCTCAGCCGTGCCCCGACCTCGACACGGACCTGCCGCGGATCGAGGCCGGGGGACTGGGTGGTCAGTTCTGGTCGGTGTACGTGCCCTCCGATCTGCCGCCGGATCTCGCTGTCACCCAGACCCTCGAGCAGATCGATTCGCTGCTCGAGCTGGTGCGCCGCCACCCCGGCCGTCTGGAGCTCGCTCGCTCGGCTGACGACGTGCAGCGGCTGGCCGCGACGCCGCGAACGGCGTCGATGATCGGCGTGGAGGGGGGGCATTCGATCGGCGGCTCCCTGGGCACCCTGCGGATCCTGGCCAGGCTCGGTGCCGGCTACCTCACGCTGACGCACAACGACGACACCCCATGGGCCGACTCCGCCACCGGGGACCATCCACACGGCGGGCTCACGCGCTTCGGCGAGGAGGTCGTACGCGAGCTGAACCGATGCGGGGTGCTGGTTGATCTCAGCCATACGTCCGACGACACGATGCGCCAGGCGATCGAGGTGAGCGAGTCTCCCGTGATCTTCTCCCACTCGTCGGCACGGGCGCTCTGCGACGTCACCCGGAACGTACCCGACGATGTGCTCGAGCTGGTGGGGCGAACCGGCGGCGTGGTGATGGTGACGTTCGTTCCTTCGTTCACCACCCGTGAGGGAGCCGAAGCCAACAACGCGGCCTGGGCGGACGTCCGGCGGCTGCGGGCCGGGCACCCGGACGAGCCGGATGTCGTCCGCGCGGCGATCGACGCCAGGTTCGCCGACGAGGAGAACCAGGTGTCCGCCACCGTCGGCG
>JALYMB010000415.1 GCA_030773935.1 Actinomycetota bacterium
CGGCAGCCATGGACGCCCTCCGTCGGGCGACGGGGCAGTATGCCTCCTACCCGGCCTACGCCCGGCAGTTCGCCGCGGTCGGGCTTGGCGAGGAGGCGGCCGCCGCCGCGGCCGCTCACCGGGCGGGCCGGCCGCTGGATGTCCCTGAGCGGCTGGTGCGCACGCTCACCCTGGCCGGCGACGCAGGATCGGCGCGCGAGCGGCTGCAGGCCTATCGGGACGCGGGGGCAGATCTCCCCGTCGTATATCCGGTGATCGGCGAGGCCGATCCCGTCGGGTCCCTGGCGGCCACCCTGCACGCACTGGCGCCGTAGCGCGGCTTGCGCCGGCCCTCCCGCGTCGTACACTTGCGGGAGTTTCCAAGGTCCGCACGGTGTAAAGGGGAGAATCCATGACCTACACGATCGCCGAGCCCTGCATCGACATCAAGGACCGCGCCTGCGTCGATGAGTGCCCGGTCGACTGCATCTACGAGGGCCCCCGGATGCTCTACATCCACCCCGACGAGTGCGTGGACTGCGGCGCGTGTGAGCCGGTCTGCCCCGTGACCGCGATCTTCTACGAGGACGACGTGCCGGCCGAGTGGAAGCAGTTCACACCGATCAACGCCGAGTGGTTCAACGATGACATCAGCGGCGTCGGTTCACCCGGAGGGGCGGCGCAGGTGGGCCCGGCTCAAGTGGACCATCCCGTCGTCGCCGCCTGGGCCGCGGTCTAGCTTCAGCGCCCGCGTCGCCTGCCGCTCTCGAAGGGCGGCCCATTCCTTCAATCGCGGCCACGCCAGCCGGAGGGGGTCGGGAGCAGCACGCGGAAGCTCGCGCCGCCGCCGGGGCGATCCTCGACCCACGCCCGCCCCCCGTGCAGCTCCGCGAATCGCCGCACCAGCGCCAGGCCGACACCCACGCCGGGCGAATGCTTCGGCGCATCCGGGCCCTGCAGGAACGGTTCGAAGATCGGTTCGCGGAGTTCGGGCGCCACGCCGGGCCCGTCGTCCTCGACCACGATGAGGGCCCCCTCGGGGACACGCCGAACCCGGATCCAGACCTTGGTGCCGGTAGGCGTGTGCCGGGCGGTATTGGCCAGCAGGTTCTCGATGATCCTCTCCACCTTGGCCCCATCGATGGGAAACACGACCTCGGCGATGTCGGTCTCCACAAGGGACGCCTCCAGGAGATCGCTCTCCGAGAGGGCTCGGCGCACGAGCGCGCCGACGTCGGTGGTGTGCAGTTTGGGCTCGACGATCCCGCGGGCGAGCCGGTCGAGGTCCAGCAGGTTCGTCACCAGGCGGTCCAGCTTGCGGGCGTTCCCCGCGATGCGGCGAGCGAGATCGCGTGCGTCCCTCTCGTCGAGCTGGACGTCGGAGCGCTCCAGCGTGACCGCCAGCCCCAGGATGGCCGCGAGCGGCGTCCGGAGGTCATGCGACACGGCCTGCAGGAAGGTGTTCTTCATCTCGTCCAGGGACCGGAGCCGCTGCGTCGCCTCCCGCTCCCGATCCAAGGCTCCCGCCAGTCGCTCCTCGGCCTCCTTGCGTTCGGTGATCTCCAGTAGGAAGCCCTGCCAGGACGGCGGGCTCTCGCCGATCTGGACCAACCGGGCTTCGTCCTGCACCCACACGATCCGGCCGTCCTTGCGCACCATGCGGTACTCCTCGGAGAAATGCTCGCCGACCTCCCGCACGTTGCTTCGCCGATCGGCGTCCACGACGCGGTGTTGGTCGTCGGGGTGGATGATCTTCCACCAGAGATCGGGATCCGACAGGACCTCCTCAACCGTGTAGCCGATCAGGTCGGTATTGCCCGGCGCGATGTAGTTGGTTCGCGAGATGCCGGTCTCGGCGTCGATCGCCTGGGTGTAGAAGATGGCCTGGTTCTGCTCGACGATCGTCCGGAACTTCTCTTCGGCCTCGCTGAGTCGGACCTCGGCTTCCTTGCGCTCGGTGATGTCCAGCAGGAAGCCCTGCCAGAATCCGGGGCCGTCGGGCTCCTCCAGGAACGCGGCCTCGTCTCGCACCCAGGCCCAGCGCCCGTCGGCGGTCCGCAGGCGGTACTCCATGGAGTAGTCGATCTTCGTCTCGCTTAACCGACCCTCCAAACGGGTCACCCGCGCGAGGTCGTCGGGATGGATGATGCTGCGCCAGAATCCGGGGGTCCAGGTCCATGTCTGCGGCGTGTAGCCGAACACCCGTTCCACCTGCGGGCTGATGTAGAAGCCGTCCGGGTTGCCGTCGGGCGCCTCCATGTACACCACGGCAGGGATGTGCTCCACCAGGACCCGGTACCGCTCCTCGGCCTGGCGCAGCCGCTCCTCGGTCTCCTTCTGCTCGGTCACGTCCACCATCACGCCCTGCCACATCAGCGGGTCGCCCAGGTCGTCGTGGATCAGCACCGACTCGTCGTGGAACCACACGGTTCGTCCGTCCGCCGCGATCATCCGGTAGTCCTGCCGGTACGGATCCCCTTCGGCGACGGCGCGCCCGCCCTCCTCCAGCACGCGTTCGAGGTCGTCGGGGTGCGTGACCGACATCCAAAAACCCGGGTTGGTCGACCACTCCTCCGCGGGATACCCGAGGATCCGCTCGATCTGCGGGCTGATGTACAGGAGCGACGAACCGACCTCGCCGGAACCGTCGGTCACCTCCTGGTAGGAGATCGCTGGCGTGTGCTCCACCAGGAGCCGGAATCGCTCCTCGGCCACTCGCGCCTGCTCCTCGGCCCGCCGGCGCTCCGTGACGTCGGAGAAGAACCCCTGCCAGAACATCGGGTTGCCGCCGTCGTCGCGGATCAGCACGGCCTCGTCGTGGAGCCAGACCTCGTGACCGTCGGCCGCGATCATCCGGAAATCCTGCGACGTGGGCAGCAGATCGGCGTTGCTCCGCGCCACGATGGCGTCGAACGTGGCTCGGTCGTTGGGGTGCACGATGCTCACCCAGAACGAGGCGTCCGTCGTCCACCGCTCGGCCGGGTAGCCCAGTACCCGCTCCACCTGGGGGCTGATGTAGAGGATCTGTCCCATCCCGCCGTCTGGGCCGGCCGCCGCCTCGAGGTAGGTGACGGCCGGCATCCGTTCCACCAGCACCCGGTACCGATGCTCGGCGGCGCGGAGCTGGTCCTCGGATCTGCGGCGGTGGACCGCAGCGCCCAGAACGCTCGCAGCCGCACGCAGGGCGTCGATCTCCGTGTTGGTCCATCGACGATCCGTCGTGCAGTCGTCCAGGCCCACCAGGCCCCACCACTGGTGTCCGACGAACACGGGGAAGGCCGCAAGCGAGCGGATGTCCTGCGCCTCCAGGATGGGCCACTCGCTCTCCGGGAACGATCGGACCGAGCCGGCGATGCTCTCGCCGCGCTCCATCGCCTCGGCCCACCTGCCCAGCCCCGAGTCCATCCACGTCGTCGTGGACCGGAAGGCCGGATCGTCGATCTGTGGAGCGATGCCGGGCGCCGTCCACTCGCTCACCATGCGTGTACCGGGGCGTCCGAGGGCGTCCGTGTCGTTCTCGAAGACGTAGGCGCGAGAGGCGCCCGCCGCGATCCCGAGTCGAGCCAGCACCTCGGCGGCGGCCTGCCGCCAATCCGAGACGAGGAGGAACCGCTCGGCGGCGAACGCCACCGCTTCCAGGATGGCGTCGCGACGCAGATCCTCCGCCCTTCGAACGTGCTCGATCTCGGCCACGCGGGTCCCTTCAGGTCCGTGCTCGGAGACGGCGAAGACGCGTGTCCCGGGCGCTCTCAAGGGGGTATCGGCCGCCAGGGAGGACGGTTGAATGAGCCCGAGGCGACCCTCAGGCGGGGTCCGGCATGGCGCCGGGTGTCGTCCAGGGCAGGCCCTCGGTGGGCCACCGCTCCCGCGACTTGGCGGCGAGCTTGAACATCAGGTCCACGGCCTTCGGATCCTCCGAGGCGGGCCGCGATTCCACGATGCCGCCGGCCACCGCCCGATCCCAGATGTCGCGGCCGAGCGGCGTGCGCACCACCGTCAGCGTCCACCCCTCGGACTGCCCGAGACCCCCCAGGGAGATGTCGGCGTGCTCGGCGGCGAAGTCCGGGCACTTCATACAGCCCGGGCGCGTGAACGCATGCGCCTCCTTCAGCGAATACTGGTGCTCCTCGCCCTCGTTCGTGTAGAAGAGCAGCTTGCCTTTGACGTTCACCCGGGCGATGTCCTCCAGCGCCAGGCCCAGCCGTTCCTGCGCGATCTCCACCATCAGTCCGTCGTAGGTGAACGTCTTGGAGCACAGCAGCCCGAGGGTCCAGGCGATCTTGCGGCGCCACTTGTTCACCCGACGGGCCTCCATGGCGCCCGTGACGCTCGCCTGGCAGCTCATGCCGACCAGCGCCACCTTGGACAGTCCCAGCTCCGCGGCCTTGAGCAGCGCGAGCGGGTTCGCGGAGTAGGTGTAACGGCTGCCTGCAGTGTCCAGGACCCCCTGCCGGTCCGTCACGACGGTCGGCTCGGCATCCCACGCGCGTTCGTCCGAGAGCTTCGAGGCGAGCGCCCCGTCGATCTCACCCGTGCCCAGGCCCCAGACCAGAAGGGCGCTCACGACGCCGCCGTCCTGGCCGCCCGCCAGCAGCTCGGGTTCGGTGGCGCGCGCCAGAACGATCTCGTCGTACTGACCGATCAGCTCCTCCGGCTTGCGCGCCTGACCGAACAGGGAGATGTCGATCTCATCCTCCCACCCTCGGAATCGGGGACAGGCCAGCGTGCACAGCGAACATCCCTTGTCTCCGTGGGAACAGTGCCTGGGTCCCTCCTCCTGCAGCTGCACCGGCAGGTTGTCCTCATAGCCCAGGACGTGGAACGGGCAGGCGACGATGCAGGCCGTGCACCCCGTGCACAGGCCAGTGGTGACGACCTCGTCGTACAGGTCGCGCCACTGGGTCCTGTCGGTGGCGGGAGGCATGTCGGGGCCGAGTATAGGCGGG
Source organism: Actinomycetota bacterium (assembly GCA_030773935.1). Taxonomy (GTDB): domain Bacteria; phylum Actinomycetota; class UBA4738; order UBA4738; family HRBIN12; genus JALYMB01. The sequence goes on from JALYMB010000415.1 coordinate 4,926, forward strand.
CCGGAAAGAGCTTCACCCTCGACGACGACAGCGTGAGTCAGGGCGTCGAGGGCGGGACGTCAAGGACCGTCACGATCGACCCGGCGGTCTCGATCGGCTGGCCACTGCCAATACCACCCCGACACGATGAAGGGCACCATTACGGTCTCGTAGCCGCGTGGTTCAAACGCTGAACGACTCTCCACAGGCGCATTCGTGCACCGCCTGGGGGTTCACCATCTTCAGGCCGCCACCGAGGAGCGCGTCGTTGAACTCCAGCGTGGAGCCCTGCACGATGGGTGCGCTGGCCGGATCGATCAGCACCCGGAACCCGTCCGGAGCGACGGCGACGAGGTCGCCGGTGGCCGGGCCGTCCTCGAACGAGAGCTGGTAGCTGAACCCGGAGCACCCGCCGGCGGTCACCCGGACGCGCAGACTGGCCTCGGGGCGGCCCTCACGCGCGGCGAGCTGCCGAGCCTTCGATGCGGCCTTCGGGGTGACGGTGATCACGGCGGTGTCCTGCTGCATGGCCCCTATGGTAACGCTCCGTGAGGAGGATCCCTTCCCGGCGCTCGTGCGTGAGCGGCCGGTCAGGCGCCGAGGAAACGCACGAACACGCGGGCGTAGATCCGGGCCGCGGCCACGAGATCGTCCACGTCGACGGATTCCCCGGCCGTGTGGGCGTCCGCGAGGGAGCCCGGTCCCAGGATGACCGTGGGGATGGACCCGTCGTTGATGTAGAAGCGCGCGTCGGTGATGCCGGTGAACCCGACGTCCGCGGGTTCTGCTCCGCGCTCCTGCTTCACGGCTGCTCGGCACAGCTCTGCGATCGGGGTGTCGGGGGCGGCCTCCGCGGGCAGGGTCCACTCGCGGCACGAGGCCTCGATCCGCACGTCGGGATGCTCCGCGCGGAGCCGCGCCATCAGTTCGGTGAAGCCCGCCTCGACTTCTTCGAACGTCTCGCCGGGGATGACTCGCCGGTCGACGTCGGCCACGCACCGGTCGGGAACGGCGTTGGGAGCGTGGCCGCCCTCGATCAGGGCGACGTTCACCGTGGGGGAGCCCACGAGCGGGTGCCGGCGATCGGGAAGGACCTCGTTCGCGCGCAGGACGAACCTCGCCATCGACGTGATCGCGTTCACGCCGCGCTGCGGTTGTGAACCGTGCGCGGCCGTTCCGGACGTGATGACCGTGAACCATGCCCCGCCGCGTTCGGCCAGACCGAGCTGAAGCTCGGTCGGTTCCCCGACGATGCAGGCGTCCTGGTCGATCAGGCCCCGATCCCACATCACCTTCGTGCCGTGGATGCCACCCACCTCCTCGTCCGCTGCCAGGTGGTAGTGGAGGGTGCCCCCGAGCTCAACCCCTGCCCTCTGGATCGCTGCACCGGCGGCGAGCGCGGCCGCGATCGGCCCCTTCATATCGCAGGCGCCACGGCCGATCAGGCGGCCGCTCTCGATGACGCCGTCCCAGGGCGGGTGCGGCCAGGTCTCGACCGCGCCCGCCGGTACCACGTCGAGGTGGCCGTTCCACGCAAGGGACGGCCGTGCGGCCGATCCCACGGCTGCGAGGACGCTCGGCCGGTCCTCGTCGGAGCGGATGATCCGCGGCTCCGCGTCCAGGCCGGCCAGGACCTCCGCGGCCACCTGCGCGGCCTCCTCCTCCGTGCCACCCGGATTCTCCGAGGGGGCGGCGATCAGGGCCCGGGCGATCCGGACCACCTCGCCGGCGTCGACCGCGCCCACTGCCGCCGCGACCGCCGACTCGAGACCTGGGTCGTTCGCAGGCTGCTCTACCATGGCGCCCGATGGTACCCGTCCGCGATGTTCGCTCCGGTCTGCGATCGGCGCTCACCGCCGACCCCAACCCTCGGGCGGCCTCGGGGGACCGGATGGCGGCGGTGCTCGCGCCGCTCGTGGAGCTGCCCGAACCCACACTGGTGTTCACGCGCCGCGCCGCCGACCTCTCCCGTCACGCCGGGGAGATCTCGTTTCCGGGCGGGTTGCAGGATCCCGGGGAATCCCTTCGGCAGACGGCGCTTCGGGAGGCACGGGAGGAGATCGATCTGGATCCCGCAGCGGTGGAGGTCGTCGGGGCGCTCGCGCCCGTGCACGTCTGGGTGAGCTCGATCCTCGTGGTGCCGTTCGTGGGCATGGTGGCGTCCCCCCCGGCGTTGACGCACAGCGTGAGCGAGATCGACGAGGTCCTGACGTTCTCGGTGCGGCGCCTGGCCGAGGTGGAGTCGGCGATGGAGCTCGCGCGCGAGGACGGTCGCGTCTGGAAGGGCTGGGCCTACGAGCTGGAAGGGAGCCTGATCTGGGGCGCCACCGGCGCGATGCTGCACGACCTCTTGGAGGTCCTGAGGAAGGAGACAACATGGCTGTAGAGGGAGCCGTCGTGCCCGAGGATCGCGAGCTGCGAGCGCTGCTGGGCGAGGCGCACACGATCGCGGTCGTCGGCCTGTCGTCGAAGCCGGGCCGGCCCTCGCTCGGCGTTGCGGGGTACCTGAAGGAGCACGGGTACCGGATCGTGCCGGTGAACCCGCGCGAGACCGAGGTGCTGGGGGAGCGGGCGTACGCGACGCTCTTGGACATCCCCGACGACGTGCGCGTCGACGTCGTCGATGTGTTCCGGCGGGCCGAGGACACGCCCACTGTCGCACGCGACGCCGTGGCGATCGGTGCGAAGGTCCTGTGGCTGCAGGCGGACATCGTGAACGAAGAGGCGTACCGGATCGCCGACGACGCGGGCCTGGACGTCATCATGGGCGTGTGCATCAGGACGACGAAGCAACGGCTGGACGAGGAGGTCTCGAGATGACGACGTGGGAGTATTTCGTTGCGCCGCTGCTTGAGCACAACCCGGGAGACATCCTCAACACGTTCGGCGAGGACGGGTGGGAGCTGGTCGGCGTGGCGCAGATCCAGAACCCGATGGGCGGCACCAGCACGGTTGCATACATGAAGCGACCGAAGGCCTGATCGAGAGAGGTCCAGGAGAGGGACGCGATGGAGATCTCCAAGCTGTTCGGCCTGCCCGCGCATCCGCTGATCGTTCACATCCCGGTGGTGCTGCTGCCGATTGCCGCGGGGGTGTCGCTCCTGTTCGTGCAGCTCGCGATCGGCAGTGGTGAGGCGCTCCAGGACAGCGTGGACAAGAGCGACCTCGTCGAGACGCACGCTGAATTGGGCGAGGCAGCACGACCCTACGTCGCGGTCTTCTTCGTCGCGGTGCTGGCCTTCATCCTTTACGACCGGTGGCGGACCAGCAGGGCCGAGGCCGGCGATGCGTCGGCGGCGGCGTCGGCGGAGAGGGGGACGTGGCGCGATCCGGTCATGGCGATCATCGCCGTCGTCGTGCTCGTGTCGTCGCTCCTCTCCGGGATCTGGGTGTACCGGGCAGGTCATTCCGGAGCGAAGTCGGTCTGGAGCGACGTCCAGGTCTCCGGCGGCGAGGGCGAAGGCTAGCCGGAGCGGGACGCATCCTGCTCCGGGTCCTCCGCGTCCTCCCCCGACGCCCCCAGGTCTCGGCG
>JALYMB010000416.1 GCA_030773935.1 Actinomycetota bacterium
GCGATCGAGCTGATCGCGAGCTCCACGTCCAAGCACGACTTCATCCGCCTCGGCGTCATCCCGTTCGCCCACGGTCCCAGGCAGGCGGACCTCCTGGTGGTCGCGGGGACGGTGACCGACAAGATGGCGCCCGCCCTCAAGCGCGTCTACGACCAGATGCCGGAGCCGAAGTACGTCATCTCGTTCGGATCGTGCTCCAACTGCGGCGGGCCGTACTGGGACTCCTACTCCGTCACCAAAGGGGTGGACCAGATCATCCCCACGGACGTCTACGTCCCCGGCTGCCCCCCGCGCCCGGAGGCGCTCCTCCAGGGCATCATCAAGCTGCAGGAGAAGATCGCCGGCGAGGACATCAGGGAGAAGTTCAGTGGCAAATTCACCTCGCCCGCGGCAACCTCCTGAGATTGGCGAGAGGGGTCTACCGCGTGTGGGTGTCCCTTCCCCCTGGGGGTGGATTGTCCCCGGGTCAAGATTTCTGAGAGCGGTAGGTTTGGCGTAGATCTCAGGGGGATCATGACCTGCTCCGCATCCCCGCGTTGACATGTCAGATTCGGGCTCCTCGAGCGCACACGCGCCTCCACCCTGATCCGCCGCGAGCCCACCGAGGGAGGTCGCCCGGATCGCCGGGTTGAGCGGACCCGACATGTGGGATCTGCTGCTGCCGACGGGGAGCGTGGTGCGTGTAGCGGTCGCCGATGGACATCTCCGCCTGCCGCCGCCACGGCCCATGCTGGTCTCCCGCCGGTGGAAGGATCTCCCGGTTTCTGACGAACCCGACGCCGGGCCATGAACGTCGGGAGTGCGGTACCCAGTGACCATCAGGACCGGGAGGGCGTTCTCACTTCGCAAGGCGGGCGGGGCGGCTACCCTGCAGCCGGACCACCCTCGAAGACTCGGCCGTCCAGAAGGGCCGGGGCCCGGAGCCATGCCGGGCGTTCGACGAGCGCTCCCGCCACGACTAGACCTGAAGGGTTCATGGCCAGGGGGGAGGCCCACCACCTCGTAAAGGAACCGTGATGGGGCGGGTTGGGCTGCGGCCCCGATGGTGGCGGTGGCACGATGTGCTCGAGAGAGGTCGGAGTGGTGAAGCGGGTCCTCGTCGGCGTCGTCCTGGCGGCCCTCGCGGTCGGTCTGTGGTTCGGGCTCAGCTCGATCGCGGGTAGGCCGAAGCCTCCGCGGTTCGTTCGGGTCCCCGACCTCCTCGGGATGCAAGGGGAACGCCAGATCCGCACGACGCTAGGCAACGCCGGCCTTCAGTTGGGGGTGCTGCGGGAGACGGTCCGCAACACGGCGCCCGCCGGCACCGTCACGGGACAGGAGCCCGACGCGGGCACCGTTGTCCCGTACCTTTCCAGCGTAGACGTCGTGATCTCCGCCGGGGAGGCGGCCGGACTGCCCGGATCCCAGGGAACGTGAACCGGATGCACTTCGAGCATTACTCGAGCGTCTCGAGCCTCCGTGCCGGTTCCTTGCCCTCCCGCCGTGCTCGGCGGAGAGCTCTCACACCTGTGAGCGCCGCCGCAGCCGCTCCCCGGGAGTGGCTGGTCGGAAGGCGATCCGAGTTCTCGACCCCTACAAGCAGAGCCGACAGGCCGTAGCGCTCGGCCCTGCCGCACCGGCGGTAGTAGCTGGTCCGAGACACACCGGCCTCTCGACCGGCCCGGGCGACTCCCACCTCGGCTGCACGTTCGATGACCCTGACACGACGGTGGTAGATGATGTCCGCGGGGGTCACGGTGGCTACCTCCTTCCGTTGGTTGGTCCTAACGAAAGGATTCACCACCTGGCCCCTCCTACGTGGGAAGTGCAACCTCAACCTGTGAACAGGAAGGTCTAGGGGGCTGGTGGTATGCACCCGGCGCCGCCTGTGTCCCAGTGACAGGCCGGGTTCAGAGGACCTCCAATCACCTGGGCGGTGGTCTCTACGATGGGACAACTCGGCCTACTTCCTACTCCGCCGCAGCAGGATTGAAGACAGCCGGAGGGTGTCCTCGGCGTTACGGATCCGCACGTCGCGCTGCCATACCGTGCCGGGACGCCGCGGTCCGACCGACATATGATGCCCGTGAAGCAACCGCTCGCAGACCGGAACGAGAGGAGCGACCATGCCCGGCCAGCCGGTGCACGTTGAGATTCCGGCGGACGACACCGCGAAGGGGCGCGAGTTCTGGGGCTCGCTCTTCGGGTGGCAGTTTGAGTCGTTCCCCGGACCGTTCGAGTACCACATGACCCGGATCAGCGATCAGGCCGGCGCCGCGATCACCAACATGGAGCCCGGCAAGCATGGGATACGCACCTACTTCGACGTGGACGAAATCAACGCCGGCGCCGCGCGCGTGCGGGAGCTGGGTGGAGCGCGAGGTCGGCTTG
>JALYMB010000417.1 GCA_030773935.1 Actinomycetota bacterium
ACTCACGGCCGCCCTTTGCGGCCTCCCGCGATCACGGGCGGGACCCGGCTGCGTCTACCGCGGCCCCGTGGTGGGGGCCGGTTCGGGCAGCGGCTCGGGGAGGATCTCCGAGAGCGGCCCCGCCACCGGGCTCCCACCGTCCCCGGCTCGCTTCGGCGAGGCGATCGCCACGGCGCTGTTCCCGTCGTCGCCTGTGCGCAGCATGCTACACGAGCGGCGCTCGAGGCCGCTTGAGCTGCGCAGAGTGGTATCGCCAAGGACCCGGTGCTACCCTCCCTCGACCATGGCGACCACCAGGCCCACGAAGCCGCCCAAGCCGGCCAGGACGAAGCCCTCCCTCCCCAAGAAGGAGGCCGACGACCTGCGCGAACGGCTCCTCACGGAGAAGAGCGAGCTCGAATCGCAGCTCGCCACCCTCGAGGAGAACACCTTCGCCGCGTCGCAGTCGGACATGAGCGGCGAGGTCGCCTTCGACGACGAGACCGCCGACGCGGGAACCGCGACCTTCGAGCGCGAGCGCGACCTGTCGATCGAGAACAACATCCGGGACCTGCTGGCCAAGATCGACCGGGCCCTGCAGCGGATGGACGCGGGCACCTACGGGATCTGCGACCGGTGCGGCAAGCCCATCGAGAAGGCGCGTGTGAAGGCGCTCCCCTACGTCGACCTGTGCATCAAGGACGCCCAGGCACAGTCCCGCCGGTAACGCCGTGACACGCGGCGCCGCCGGCGCGGGATGGCTCTTCGCGACCGCCGGCGCGGTCTATCTCCTCGACCGCCTCACCAAGCTCCTGGCGGTTCACGCGCTGGAGGGGCGCCCGCCGATCCTGTTGCTCCCGGGGGTGCGCCTGACCTTCACCACGAACCCCGGCGGGGCGTTCAGCATCGGCGGCGGGACGCCATGGGTCTTCGTGGGCGCGACGATCGTGGTGTCGGCGGTGATCGTCCTGACGGCGTTCCGGCACTCCAGCATGCTGACGGCGGCGGCCCTCGGGTCCGTCCTGGGCGGGGCGCTCGGGAACCTCACCGACCGGATCCTGCGCGGCCCCGGCCTGCGCGGCCACGTGATCGACTTCATCGATGTGGGCCCCTGGCCGGTGTTCAACGTGGCCGACAGCGCCATCGTCATCGGCGCCATCCTGCTGGCCTGGACCGGGCTCCGGTCGCGCCGCGAGCCGGGCCCCGAGCCGGCGGGGGCCGATGGCGGCTGAGTTCACCGCCGAGGCCGGCCGGCTCGACGCCGTCGTCGCCGCCGCGCTCGACGTCCCGCGCGCCGACGTCCAGCGCGCGATCCAGGCCGGCGGGGTCACGGTTGACGGACGGCCCCGACAGAAGTCGTTCCGCCTCGCCGGTGGCGAGATCGTGCACGCCGATGTCACGGCCGACCGCGACGTCCTCCCCGAGCCGGGCGGGGTGCCGATCCGTTACCGCGACGAGCATCTCCTGGTGATCGCGAAACCGGCGGGGCTGGTCACCCATCCCACCGAGAACCGGCTGACGGGCACGCTGGTGAATCGCCTGCTGGGGATGGGCGTGCCGCTCTCCACCCGAGGGGGTCGGCTCCGGCCCGGCATCGTGCACCGTCTGGACGTGGGAACCTCGGGCCTGATGCTCGTTGCCTGCGACGACCCCACGCACACAGCGTTACAGGCCATGCTGCGCCGCCACGAGGTCGACCGCCGGTACCTCGCGCTGGTGCGGGGATCCACCGAGCACGACAGCTTCACGGTCGACGCACCCCTGGACCGCCGCGGCCCGCGCGTGGTGGTGCACACCGAGACCGGCCGCGCCGCGGAGACGGCGTTCGAGGTCAGGGAGCGGCTGGGCCGCGCCACGCTGCTGGAGGCGGCGCCCCGGACCGGCCGTACGCACCAGATCCGCGTCCACCTGCGCGCGATCGGGCACCCGATCCTCGGGGACGGGCGGTACGGCGGAAACGGGGACGACGCCCGTGCGCTGGGTCTGACCAGGCCCTTCCTGCACTCGTGGCGGATCGGGTTCGCACACCCCCTCACGGGGGCGCGGATCGACCTGGAAGAGCCGTTGCCGGACGATCTCGCCAACGCTCTTGCCGGCGCCCGACGCGACCTGCGCTCTTGACGCCTCCCGAAGCCGGGCGTACGTTGACGTCCCTCGCGAATCACACACCTGTAGTTCTCCACAGCCGCCGGGGTCGCTGTGGAAAACACGCCGGCAGGAGGCCTGAGCAGCGACGATGACCGACCCGAGCTTCGTCCACCTCCACGTCCATTCCGAATACTCCCTGCTGGACGGGGCCGCCCGCATCGACGCACCGGCCTCCAACCCCACAGCGCCCACGATCTTCTCCATGGCGCAGCACCACGGGATGCCGGCGGTCGCCGTGACCGACCACGGATCCATGTTCGGGGCCTTGCGCTTCTTCGAGGCGGGGCGGGCGGCGGGCGTCAAGCCCATCATCGGTGTCGAGGCCTACGTCGCGCCGGGCTCGCGGTTCGACCGCAACCCCGGCGAGGACGAACAGAAGTACCACCACCTCACGCTGCTCGCCCACAACGAGACGGGGTACCGCAACCTGCTCAAGCTCGTCACCGCCGCACACCTCGAGGGCTTCTACCACCGCCCGCGCATGGACAAGCAGCTGATGGCCGAGCACGCCGAGGGTGTGACGTGCCTGTCGGGCTGCCTGTCCAGCGAGGTCTCGGTGGCCCTGTTGCGGGGACAGGAGGGCAAGGCGCGGGAGGCTGCCGCAAGCTACCGGGACATCTTCGGTGCGGAGAACACCTTCATCGAGCTCCAGGACCACGGCCTCGCCGACCAGCACGCGATCCTGCGCGGCCAGATCGAGCTGGGCCACCAGCTCGGGATCCCGATCGTGGCCACGAACGACCTGCACTACACCCTCCGTGAGGACGCGAAGCCGCACGACGTTCTGCTGTGCATCCAGCAGAAGAAGCTGCAGACCGACCAGAAGCGACTGAGGTTCGACACCGAGGAGTTTTATCTGAAGAGCGCCGAGGAGATGCGTGCGGTCTTCCACGAGGTGCCGGAGGCCTGCGACGCCACGCTGCGGATCGCCGAGCGGGTGGAGCTGGATCTGGTGTACGGCGATCGTGCGCCGGCCGATCGCCGCTACCACCTTCCGCGGTTCGAGACGCCGGAGGGCATGGCGCTCGAGTCCTACCTGCGCCGGCTCGTCGACGAGGGCGCCCGGGCCCGCTATGGAGATGACCTGCCGCAGGAGGTCCGCGATCGGATCGAGCACGAGCTCTCCGTGATCATCTCCATGGGGTTCGCGGGCTACTTCCTGATCGTGTGGGACCTGATCCGCCACGCGCGCGAGCGCGGCATCCGCGTGGGGCCCGGGCGCGGCAGCGCCGCAGGATCGGTCGTGTCCTACGCCCTCCGGATCACCGATCTGGACCCCCTGCGCTACGGGCTGCTGTTCGAGCGGTTCCTGAACCCCGAGCGTGTGCAGATGCCCGACATCGACATGGACTTCGACGAGCGGCGTCGCGACGAGGTCATCCGCTACGCCACCGAACGATACGGCGCCGACCACGTGGCGCAGATCATCACGTTCCAGACGATCAAGGGAAAGCAGGGGATCCGCGACGCGGCACGCGTGCTCGGGTTCCCCCCGGTGGTGGGCGACCGTCTGTGCAAGATGTACCCGCCGCCGGTGATGGGACGCGACTACAACATCGAGACGGCCCTGGAGCTCTCGCCGGATCTCAGGGACGCGTACGCGAAGGAGCCCGAGGCCAAGGAGATCGTCGATACGGCGCGTGCGCTCGAGGGTCTGCGCCGGGAGGACTCCGTGCACGCGGCGGGCGTCGTGATCGGCGACCAACCGCTCGTCAACTACCTGCCGCTCAAGCTGGCGAAGGACTCGCGCGACGACTCCAAGCGCATCGTCACGCAGTTCGACATGCACGGGGTGGAGGAGCTCGGCCTGCTCAAGATGGACTTCCTCGGCCTGCGCAACCTGTCGGTGATCGAGGACACGCTCGGCCACCTGCGGCGCCGGGGCGTGGAGCTCGACATCGACCATGTGGCGCTGGACGACGCGCCGACCTACGCCATGCTGCAGCGGGCGGAGACCACCGGCGTCTTCCAGATGGAATCGGCCGGGATGCGCAACCTCATCAAGACGCTTGCGCCCGACCGGTTCGAGGACCTCATGGCGCTGGTCGCGCTGTACCGGCCGGGTCCGCTGAACGCCGGTATGCACATCGAGTACGCCGAGCGCAAGCACGGCCGTCGCAAGGTCACCTACCCGCACGCCGATCTCGAACCGATCCTGCGCAGCACGTACGGGGTGATGGTGTACCAGGAGCAGGTGATGCAGACCGCGGTGACGATCGGCGGGTTCTCCATGGGTCAGGCGGACACGCTCCGCAAGGCCATGGGCAAGAAGAAGCTCGAGGTCCTGATGCCCTTCAAGGAGAAGTTCATCGCCGGCGCGGTGGACAAGGGCTATCAGCAGCAGCTCGCCGCCGATCTGTTCGAGATGATCGTCCCCTTCGCCGACTACGGCTTCAACGCCTCCCACGCCTGCGCCTACGGTCTCGTGGCGTATCAGACCGCGTACCTGATGGCCCATCATCCGGTGGAGTACATGTCGGCGGTGCTCACCAGCGTGAAGGACGACAAGGACGCGAAGCCGTTCTACCTGTACGCCTGCCGCGGCATGGGTCTGCGGGTGTTGCCGCCGGACGTGAACGAGTCGCAGATGGATTTCGCGCCGGCGCCCGGCGAGGAGCCCGCGATCCGCTATGGCTTGTCGGCGGTGCGCAACGTGGGCCAGGGTGCGGTCCAACAGATCCTGGATGCCGGCGCCGCCAGGGGCGCCTTCACCTCGTTCGCGGACTTCTGCCGCAAGGTGGAACCCTCGGTGCTGTCGAAGCGGGTCCTGGAGGCTCTGATCCTGGCCGGGGCGTTCGACTCCCTCGGCTACGCGCGCCGGGCCCTCCTGGAGAATCAGGAGAAGGTGTCGGCGCCGATCGCGGCCGACCGCAGGGCGGAGGCCGCCGGGCAGTTCTCGTTGTTCGGCGAGGGTGGTGGCGCGGGCGCCGGGACCGTCGACGAGTCCGCCCTGCAGGGGGCGGAGTTCGACAAGCGCACGCTGCTCCGGCTGGAGAAGGAGATGCTGGGACAGTTCGTCACCGACCACCCGCTGCTCGCCGTGCGTGACGCGCTGGGCGCGCAGACGAGCCACGACGTCGGCGACCTGATCAACCTGGGCGACGGCGACCTCGTCACCATCGGCGGCATCATCGGCGCCGTGAGCCGCAAGTACACGAAGCGCGGTGAGCCCTACGCGCAGTTCCGGCTGGAGGGTCTGTCCGCGGGCGTGGACGTGCTTGCGTTCCCCAGCGTCTACGAGGCCGTGCCGGGCCTGATCGAGACCGATCAGATCGTGTTGGTCACCGGACGCATCGATCTGCGGGGTCGAGAGCTGCAGATCCGCTCGAACGAGATCCGCGATCCCGACCTGGGGGTCGACGCCCCGCCCCGTGCCGGGGCCGAGGCGCTCGTGGTCGATCTGCCGGCCGAGGCGTGCACGAACGCCGTCATCGTCCGGCTCCGGGAGCTGCTGGCCGCGCACCCGGGAGGCGCCTCCGTGCGCGTGCGTTTCCTCTCCTCCGCCGGCGTGACGCCGCTGGACGTCGGCGACTTCCGGGTGAACGCCTCGGGATCCCTGCTGGGGGAGATCCGGGCGTTGCTCGGCTCGGATGCCGCGCGCATGGAACGCGAGGACCTGGCCGCCGTCTAGCGGCCGCGGCTCCGGGCGCGGGGCGGGTCTCCCGTAGGCTGAGGCGGTGACGTTCGAGATCATCCCCGCGCTCGATCTGAGCGCCGGTCGCCTCGGCCGCCTCACCGCGCGCGGGGTCGTTCCCGTGGAGGCCTTCGGAGGGGATCCGCTGGCGGCCGCCGCCGCCTTCGTGGCCGCCGGTGTTCCACGGCTGCACGTGGTCGACATGGACCTCGCCCTGCGGGGGGTGGCGGCAAATCTCGCGGTGATCGAGTCGGTGGTCGCGCTGGGCGTCCCGGTGCAGGCCGCCGGCGGCGCGGCGTCGGAGGCCGAGGTTCAGACACTGCTCGACACCGGCGCCGACCGCGCCGTCCTGGGCTCCGCCGGACTCGAGGACCCTGACCTCGTCGCCGGCCTGGCCGAACGGCTCGGGGCCCGTCTGGTGATCGGGGTGGAGACCGACGGCGGCCGGATCCGCGCGCGCGGACGGCGGAGCGTCGATCTCTCCCTCGCGTCGACCTTGGACTGGCTGGTGGAGACCGGGGTCCGGCGCTTCGTCCTGACGGGCCTGCGGCGCGTAGGGTCGCTCGCCGGACCCGATCTGCAGGGGCTGGACGCCGTGGTCTCCCGCGGACGGTGCGTGGTGGCGGCGGGCGGTATCGCGACGGCGGCAGACCTCCACGCCGTCCGCGCGGCCGGCGCCGAGGGGGCCATCGTCGGGCGCGCGGCCCTGGAGGGCCTGGATCTGGCGACCCTGCTCGTCGAGGGCGGCGCCGGATCCTGACGTCGGGAGCC
>JALYMB010000418.1 GCA_030773935.1 Actinomycetota bacterium
CGCTGGAGCCGAGGGTTGCGGGCTTGGAGAAGAGCGGGTAGCCCAGCGTCTGCGCACGAGCAACCACGCCGTCGGGATCCTCCCGCCACTCGGCTTCCCGCACGACCTCGTAGGGGACGACCGGCAGTCCGGCGCGCGAGAACAGCGCCTTCTGCATGTCCTTGTCCATGCCGACCGCGCTCGCCGTCACGCCGGCTCCCACGTACGGGATCCCCGCGAGTTCCATGATGCCCTGCACCGCACCGTCCTCTCCCATGGGGCCGTGCAGCACCGGGAACACGATGTCGATCGCCTCCCGGGAGCCGTCCGCGACCACGAGCTCGGCGGACCCCACCTCCCCGGCCAGCTCCACCAGCTGTCCCGATCCGTCGGTCACTTCCGGCATCCGGCCGGACTCCGATGGCAGCGGCAGCGGGCCGCTCAACAGGTGCCAGTGGCCCTCTTTCGTGATGCCGATCGGGATCACCTCCGTTCGCTCGGCGTCCAGGGCATCCATCACCGAGCGCGCCGAGATGCACGAGATCTCGTGTTCGGCGCTCCGGCCGCCGAACAGCACCGCCACCCGGCGGCGCCGGGTCATGCCTTCTCCAATGCGCGCGCGAAGTCCTCGACCAGATCCTCAAGGTCCTCAAGGCCGACGCTGACGCGGATCAAGCCGTCGGCGATCCCCGCGGCACGGCGCGCGTCCGGATCCATCTGGCGGTGCGTGGTGGACGCAGCGTGGCCCACCAACGTGTGCGTACCGCCCAGGCTCGTGGCGACCCAGGCGACCTCGAGGGCGTCGCACACGCGCATCCCAGCGGCCACGTCGCCGTCCACCTCGAAGGCCAGCATGCCGCCGGGCGCGCGCAGGATCCGCTCCGCCACACCGTGATCGGGATGAGAGACGAGGCCCGGATAATGGACCCGCGCGACCTTCGCATGTGCCTCCAGGAACCCGGCCAGCGCATGGGCGCTGGCGGTGTGCCGGTCCATCCGCAGAGGAAGCGTCATGGTGCCCCGCATGGCCAGCCAGGCTTCGAAGGGCGCCATGGTGCCTCCGGTATCGATCACGGTGGTGCGCAACCGTGATCGTTCCTCCGCACCGCAGCACACGATGCCCCCCGTCAGGTCGTGGTGGCCCCCGAGGTACTTCGTGACCGAGTGCAGCACGTAGGAGAACCCGTAGGCGGCGGGGTTGCACAGGTACGGCGAGGCGAACGTGTTGTCGACGGCGGCCGCCACCCCGGCGTCGGCGGCCAGACGGCCGAGCGCCGGCAGATCGGCAACCGCCATCGCCGGATTCGCGATCGTCTCGAGATACAGGAGCTTGGCGCCCGGGAGACACGCGGCGACGGCGTCGTGGTCCCGCGGATCGACCAGATCGGTCTGCACGCCGAAACGCGGCAGCACCTTCGTGAACAGTGCGTAGGCGCCACCGTACAGCTGACTGCCTGCGACGATCCGATCTCCGCTGCCCACGTGGGAGGTGACCACCGTGTGGATCGCCGCCATCCCGCTGGCGAACCCGAAGGCGGTCTCGGTGCCCTCCAGCGAGGCCACCTGCGCCTCGAACGCCTCGACCGTTGGGTTCCCGTACCCGCGCGTGTAGGTATACCCGCGCCTGCGGAAGGCGATCGTGTCGGCGTAATCCTCGGAGGTGTCGAAGCGATAGGTCGCGGTCTGGTAGATCGGGACGCTCGGCGTCTCCTGGTCGATCGGCGGCGCAACGGCCCCGTGGATCGCCCGGGTCGCGAACCCCCGCTCGCGCTCCGTCATGCGGTCAGCCTACCGCCCACCGCGCCGGGTAGCGGTCTCGGAGCTCCACGGCCATCTCCGTCAGCACGCCTATGAGCTGCGCGGTCATCTCTCTGAGGGCGACGCCGTCGTCGATCTCGCCGGCGCGCGCGCTGAAGTCGATCGGGGGGCCGGCCTTCACCCACACCGGTCGGCCGAACTTCAGCGATCCCTTCCCCGACTTCTGCCACACATCCTGCGAACCCCAGCTGGCGAGCGGCACGACGGGCACGCCCGTCGCCAGCGACAGGCGTACGGCGCCGGTCTTGCCGGGTCTGGGCAGATGGTCCTCGCGCTTGGTTACCGTCCCCTCGGGGTAGATCGCAACGACCTCGCCGTGGGCCAGGGCCAGCTCCGCGTCGCGTAGCGGACGCCGATCGGCAGCGCCTCGATTCACGCGGATCTGCCCCGCCCCCGCCATCGCCCTGCCGACCAGCGGGATCTTGAACAGATCGTCCTTTGCCAGGAACCGCGGACGCCGGCCGCGGCGGATCACCGCCAACGCCGTGGAGAACGGGTCGAGATAGGAGATGTGGGTGGCGGCCACGATGGCCGGACCCCTGGCCGGGATGTGCTCCAGATCCTCGAACCGCCAGGTGAACCAGAGCTTCGGCAGCGGAAGCCCGACCGTCGTGCAGACGTGGTACCAGGGCTCCGTGGCCTCAGCCCTCCTCGTCGTACGGCCGCAGACGCCGTAGCGCCCGCCAGGCCAGGGGCAGGAGGCCCGCCGCCAGGAGCAGCTTCACCGTGTCCCCGATCAGGAAGGGGTACAGACCGGCCTCCAGCGTTTCCTGCCAGCCGACCGGGCGATGGACGATCGCCGGCAGCGCGTGGTGCAGCCATGCCAACCCCACGGCGTAGATCACGATCGACCCCAAGAGCATGGCGCTGATCGAACTCCGGATCGAGCGATCCCAGCCTCGTCGCGACAGCCATCCCACCAGACCCGACGCGAGCACGAACCCCCACAGATACCCGCCCGTCGTGCCTGCCAGGGCCAGGACCTCCAGCCCGGTGCGATGGGAACCATCGGCCTCCGGCGCGAAGACGGGCAGTCCCGCGATCGCCCACACCAGATACAGGCCGATCGTCGCCATCCCCAGACCCGGCCCGTACGCCGCGCCGATCAGCAGCACGCCGAGGGTCTGACCCGTGATGGGCACGGGCGTGAAGGGCAGGTGGATGGCGATCTGGGCGAGGCCTGCCAACAGCACGCTTCCCGTCACCGCACTCGCGACCTGGAACGCGAGTCGTGCGACGGCTCTTGAACGCGGCGGCGCCAGGTGCAGGGCGATGGTCGACACGGTTGCCTCCTCGAGATGATCTGATCCGCCGGGGCCGTGAGACTACCGCAGCCACGAGGGGCGCCCACGGCCCGCTCCGATACGCTGGCGGTCCCGTGCGCATCATCGCCGTCCCCGTGAAATCGCTGGCCGAGGCCAAGTCCCGGCTCGCCCCGGCCCTCACTCCCCTCGAACGAGGGGCGCTGACGCTGGCCATGCTGGAGGACGTCCTGGACGCATCCCTTGCCGTCGCGGGCTGGAGCACATGGGTCGTCTCGCCCGACGAGGCGGTGCTGGAGATCGCGTCGCGTCGGGGCGCCCGGGCGCTGGCCGAGGAGAAGCCGCCGCTCTCGAGCGCGATCCGGCAGGTGGAGCAGGAGGCCTCGGACGGCGGTGTCGACATGTTGGCGGTGCTGCTGGGCGATACCGCCCTCGTCACCGCCGAGGCGCTCACGCGCGCGCTCCACACCCTCGGCCGCGTGGTCGTCGCGCCCGATGCAGCCGAGAGCGGAACCAATCTCCTGGTGCGCCGGCCCTCACGGGCGATCCCGGCCCGGTTCGGGCCCGACTCCTACCGGAAGCATCTGGAGTCCGCGGAGACGAAGGGCATGCCGGCCGCCGTCGTGCATCTCCCCGAGCTCGCCTTCGATCTGGACGCTCCGGGCGATATCCTCACCCTGCTCCATACGCAGCGCGGGGGGCGGACCCGCCAGGTCTGCCTGGACATGGACCTTCGGTCGCGCATCCAGATCCGAACCTGAAAGGGCATGCAATGGCGCAGGGCACGATCAAGGACTTCGACGACCAGACGAGAAGCGGCACGCTTCTGCAGGACGATCGCTCGGAGGTGCTCATCGACGCCGAGTCGCTGGAGGGCGCCGGCATCCGCACGCTGCGTCTGGGCCAGCGGGTGATCTACGACCTGGCGGACGAGAGCGGTTCCAAGGTGGCACGGCGGCTTCGTCTGGTCACCTTCACGTAGCCTGGCCGGAGCTGCGTGGGTCGGAGCACGATCTTTTCGCGCTACTTCGAGCGGCGGCGCTTGGCCGCCATCTGTTCCTTGAAACCCTTCCCTGCCGTGAACGCCGGGACGTCACGGGCCGGAACGACGATCGGCGTCTCGGGTTTGCGGGGGTTGCGCGCGATCCGCTTGTTGCGGCGCTTCCGCTCGAAGGTTCCGAAATCGGCGAGCGTCACCCGCTCCCCCTTGACGACCGTGCCTCGGATCGCGTCGATCGAAGCGTCGATCGCGCGCCCGACGTCGGCCTTGCTCAGTCCCGTGCGTTTCGAAACCTCGGCGACCAAGCCGCTCTTGTTCACGTGACCCTCCTTCACCGTCGGGTTGTATGCACCGTAACGGTCATGCCCGCTGCCGGTCAAACGAAACACCTCGGACCCATGGCGCTCGTGGTGGCCGTACATGACCCTTGCTAGAGTGCCTGAGCGACCACGGTGGCCCGTGGTGTAACGGCAGCACGCGAGGTTCTGGCCCTCGTAGTCTTGGTTCGAATCCAGGCGGGCCAGCTCTATCCTCCGGGTGTGGACGCGGGACCGGGATCGGCGTTCGGATCCAGGATCAGCGGCGGCAGCGGCTCCTGCGTGAAGTCGAACTCCCTCCGCAGGTCTCCCAGGATGTGGACGTCCTCACGCACCGTGGGCCTCGAATCCGGCCGCCGCAGCGTGCGAGGATCCAGTCGTTCACCTCCCAGGTACAGATCCTCGATGAACTTCAGGTACGCGTCGAAGGTGAGCACCTGGGAGTCGATGCCCTGTCGGGCCCACGGACTGATCAGGATCCCGGGCACGCGGAGGCCGTAGCCGTTCTCGTCCACACGCGGTGGGCGTACGTGGTCGTAGAACCCGCCCCAGTCGTCCCAGGTGAGGAAGATCGCGGTGGTGTCCCATACGTCGGAGCGCATGACGGCGTTGATCAGCTTCGTCACGTACGCCTGGCCCTCGGTGAGCGGCTCGCCGTTGCCCGGGTGCTCGCTGATCCCCCCGCCGCCGGGCGTGATCCAGGAGACCGTTGGCAGGGTGCCGTCCTGGAGGGACTGCAGGAAATCGACGTGCGACCTGACGTTGCCCAGCTGCTGGTTGTCGTGCACGGTCGTGAACGAGGGAAGCGGGTTCTGCGCCGCGGTAGGTCCGTCCTTCGGGCAATGCCGCCCGGCGCAGAGAGCGTCGCCAGGGTAGTACGCCCAGCTCACGTCGTGCTCGTACAGGAGTTGGGTGATGTCGGTCCAGCCGAAGATCTTCGGGTGAGCGCCCTTGCGCTGACGCTCGATGACGCCGTCCTGCACCAGGTCGGACTCGCAGCTCATGGGATCGTTGGGATCCGTGCACCTCGCCGCCCAGGCGGACACGAGGAACAGGTGTGCCGGCAGGGTCCAGGAATCGGTCGGCCCGAACATGTGATCCTGAAGTGCGAAATGTGCGGCGTACGCCCAGTAGTTCGGGATCTCGCGTGCGTCGTGGTAGCCCATGACGTCGGGTTGATCCTGGGGACCCAGATCGCCGTGACCGTCGCAGTCCGCCGGGGCGCGCGACTCCGCACACGGGAACGGACCGTCGATCACGCCGCGGATGAATCCGTCCATCCTGCCACCGTTCACGTCGATGTCGGAGCTCGGCTTCGCGTGCGGACCGCCCTGGTTGACCAGCGTGGGGTCGTGGTACGGCTCGGCGCAGATGCCGGTCACGGGATCGGCCGCGCAGACCGTGAAGCGGCCTTGGGCATCGGTCGGGATGCCCTCGGCACCGGGGAAGGTACCGAAGTAGTGATCGAACGAGCGGTTCTCCTGCACGATGAAGATCACGTGCTGGATGTTCTCGAAGCGCCTCAAGGGCGGCGGCCCGGGCGACGCGCTGGTCGTACCAGGGGTCGGCGACGGGGTCTCCGGCGAGACCGTCGACGGGGCGTCCCCACCGGTACAGGCCGCGGCAACCAGGACGAGCGTGCAGGCCGCGAGGAGGAGCGACCGGGTGCGGGCGATCACGGCGCGCGACGCTATCAGACCCCGGCGGATCGCGGGCGCCGGGCGCGGCGAGGGCCCGAGTAGCATGTGACGTTCCGCGACAGGCACGTCTTCGTTCCGCCAGGAGAAGGAGCACGACCGTGGGCGTATCCAGCGACAGGACCCTCGTCACGTTGATCCCGGGGGACGGCATCGGCCCCGAGTGCGTCGACGCCGCCCGTCGGATCGTGGAGGCCTCCGGTGCACCGATCGACTGGGAGGAGGTCCAGGCGGGTGCCGAGGTCTTCAAGAAGGGCCTGCCCTCGGGGGTGCCGCCCGAGACCATGGACTCCATCACCCGCACGCGGGTGGCGCTGAAGGGACCGCTGGAGACCCCGGTGGGGTTCGGTGAGAAGAGCGCGAACGTGACGCTCCGCAAACTGTTCGAGACCTACGCGAACGTCCGCCCGGTGCGCGAGCTGCCCGGCGTCACGACCCCCTACTCCGGGCGCGGGATCGACCTCGTGATGGTGCGAGAGAACGTCGAGGATCTCTACGCCGGCATCGAGCACATGCAGACACCGGGTGTCGCGCAGTGCCTGAAGCTGATCAGCGTCAAGGGCAGCGAGAAGATCGCCCGGTTCGCGTTCGAGTTCGCGCGCAGCGAGCACCGCACGAGCGTTGCCTGCGCCACCAAGGCCAACATCATGAAGTTCACCGAAGGTACGTTGAAGCGGGTGTTCGAGCGGGTGGCGCCCGACTACCCCGAGGTCGAGTCCTGGCACGTGATCGTGGACAACTGCGCGCACCAGCTGGTGAAGAAACCCGAGCAGTACGACGTGATCGTCACGACCAACATGAACGGCGACATCCTGTCGGACCTGTCGTCGGCGTTGGTCGGCGGCCTGGGCTTCGCGCCCAGCGCCAACATCGGCAACGAGATCGCGATCTTCGAGGCGGTGCACGGCTCGGCTCCCAAGTATGCCGGTAAGAACGTGATCAACCCGACGGCGGTGATCCTGTCCGCCGTGATGATGCTCCGCTACCTGGAGATGTTCGAACAGGCCGACACGATCGAGCACGCGGTGCTGGTAACGCTCGAATCCGGGGTCCTGACCGGCGACGTGCTGGGCTACGACCGGGGCACGCCGACCACGGAGTACCGCGATACGATCATCGCCAACTTCGGGAAGCGTAGCCAGAACTGGACCGTACGCGAACACGAGCCACTCCACCTGCCCGAGCTCGACCCTGCGCCCGACTACGTGAAGCCCGCGTCGCGCGCGGTGGTCGGATTGGACGTGTTCGTCGAGTCGCCACTATCGGCCGCCGAGCTCGGGGCGTCGTTGATGGAGCTGACGAGCGACACGAGGCTGTCGCTGAAGATGATCAGCTCGCGCGGCACGAAGGTATTCCCTCCGACCGGGGCGATCACCGACACGCTCGATCATTGGCGCTGCCGGTTCATCATCAAGGAGAATCCCGGCGATCTGCCCGACGAGGACGTGCACCAGTTGCTGGCCCGGATCAGCCGGCGCCACATGTGGATGCACACCGAGAAGCTCCAGGAGTTCGACGGCGAGCTCGGCTTCACGCGCGACCAGGGTGAGAACTGACGGTGGCCGAGGTTCGCCTGCGGCCGATGACTCCGGCGGAGTACCAGAACTGGCTGCCCGGGGCGATCGAGGACTACGCGCGCGAGGATGTCGAGCAGGAGCGGCTGGATCCCGAGCGCGCCCGCGCCAACATGTCGGCGTTCCTGGAGTCGGCGATCCCCCGAGGGCCGCGCACGGAGGGACATCGGATGTCGATCGTCGAGGACGCCGCCACCGCTGAGCGCGTCGGCTTCACGTGGTGGGCCGAGCGCGAGCTGGACACCGGCCCCGCCGCGTGGATCTACGACGTGTACATCGACGAGCCGCACCGTGGGAAGGGCTTCGGCCGGGGCCTGATGGAGGCGTTGGAGGCTCAGGTCCGCGAGGCCGGCCTCACACGGATGGAGCTCCACGTCTGGGTCGACAACGATCCCGCTACCTCGCTGTACCGCTCTTTCGGCTTCGTGCCGGCCGGCATGGAGATGTTCAAGCAGCTCGACTGAGGGCCGCTCGTGCCGCTCAGACCGAGCGGACGTTCCGCGTGGTTCAGCCGGGCTTGAATTCCGGCAGTCCGTCGCCGGGTTGGGACACGGCCGCGGCCTCGACGCCCAGCAGCTCCGCGAGCGTGGCCGAGACGCGGTTCCAGGCCGCTCGGTCCCACGATTCGGCCACATCGGCCACGCGGCCCTCGGCATCGACCAGCACGGCGATCGGCGCCGAGACGATCCCGTAGCCGTCGGAGGCCGGATACGGATCGAGGTCGGGCACGAGCGGGAGCGTCAGTTCGAACGTCCGGCCGAAGGCGTCGAGGTCGGTCGGCGGGTCCTGACCGACGCCGACGACGCGCCCGGGGTACGCCCTGGCCAACCTCTCGATGGCGGGGGTCGCCAGCTTCGTGGTGCCGCACGTGACCTTGAAGAAGACCAGGATCTTCGGACCGTGGGGCACGGGATCGCCCATGACGTCCGGTGCTGAGGTGCCGGCCGCGATCGCCATACCTGCATCCTACGTGCGGGAATACCCCACGCCGGGTTCCGCGCCGCTAGTCGGCGATCGTACGCGTGGGGCCGCCCGTCGCCCCGCCCGTCGCGGGCCCCGACGTGATCGAGACCATGCGCAGGAAGGTGAGGGCGACCTTCGGCCGCTTCCGGCTGGGCATCCCCAGGTACACGCCGTCGGCCACGTCGCGGATCGCCTGCCACGCGGCGAACAGGACGCTCGCGTCCGGCGCGAGCGCCGTCGTGAGGTGGGCGAGCACCTCGACGTCGGGGTTCGTATCGCGCGCTTGGTCGGCCGCGGTCACGAACGCCTGGCGGTAGGCGGTCGGGTCCTTCTGCAAAGCCTGCAGCTGCAGGTCGACCACGTCGGCGGTCGCCCCTGCCACCTCGGCGATCCGGCAGCGCAGGAAGGCCGCGACCACGTTCTCGCTCTCCCCTTTGGCGCAGACGGCTCCCGGCACGGTCACGAGGCCGGGGTGCGGCGTCATCATCACGCGGTACCCGGCGTCCCGCGCGAGGAACGCGAAGCGGCGCATCCACGTCGCCGGGTCCCGTTGTTCCCGCAGCGGCGTGTGGGTCCACGCTTCGGGGTCGTACATCACGAGCCGCACGGAGCCCGGGATCGCGCCCGTCGCCAGATCACGCTCGAACGCCGCCACGCTCGCCCAGCCCATCGCCGTCGTCGCTCCGCCCCAGCCGTCGAGCACGAACCCATCGGGCTCATCGAAGAACAGGGCGGTCAGATGAGGGTCGAGCCCCTCGAGGGTCTCGACGTTGACGCGGGTCGCGATCCAGATCCCCGGAGATCCGCCCGGCGGCGCATCCGCGGCACCGGGCGTCGTCGAGAGTGCAACGAGGACGAGCACCGACATGAATCGGTGCACGCGCGTGGGTCGGCGAGAGTGCCGCGTCGGTGGATCCAGCGGTCGACTCCTCCCGGGGGAAGCCACGGAAGTCGGCCGCGGCGGGTCCTGAAGTGTATTCCTTCAAGGAGCATCGGAGAAGGTGAGGCCACCCTTGAGCTCACCGCGGCGGAACCGGGCTCGGCACTGCGCTGCCACCGGACCAGCAGCCTCGACACGTGAACGGGATCCCGAAGGCTCGCCACCGATGCAACTTCTCGGCTCGATACACTCATCGGTGACGTTCCGCCCGCCGCCGGTGACCAAATCGGTGACCATCGACCGTCGTCTTGGTAGCCTCTCGGGCCGGACGTGCAGGTAGAAGGGTACGCGGTCCCATCGTCTAGAGGCCTAGGACACCACCCTCTCAAGGTGGA
>JALYMB010000419.1 GCA_030773935.1 Actinomycetota bacterium
CGCCGTCGCGCACGACGTCGGTGGGTATCCCGTCCAGCACGATCCGGCGCGTCTCCACGCATCCTCCTTCCGACCTCGCATCGGAGCCGAACGGTAGTATGCCCCGGTGGCGGAGCTGCAGGGGTTCATGCACCCGAGGACGCCATCGGGCGAGGCCTCGATCGTCCCCCCGCCGCCCTGGCACTATTCCGGCGACGTCCTCACCCTCGAGTACCGCACCGACCCCGCGAACGTCGTCGCCCTGCTCCCACCCGGCGTGGACCCGGCGCCCGAGGATCCGGGCGCGGTGGCCCTGATATGGGCCGACTGGCAGAGCTGCTCGGACGGGGGCGGCGAGCTCTTGGATCCGGTCCGGTCCCAGTACAAGGAGTGCTTCGTCGTCGTGCGGTGCTCGCGCGCGGGCGAGATCTACTCGCGGTGCGTGTTCATCTGGGTGGACAAGGGCTTCGCTCTGGCGCGCGGCTGGTACCAGGGGTACCCGAAGAAGATCGGGGCGATCTGGATGACGCGCCCCGTGACGGTCGGGAGGGCGGGACCACGGCTGGAGCCGGGCGGCGAGTTCGGCGCCACGCTCGCCGCCAACGACCGGCGCCTGGCCGAGGGACGCCTGCGGCTCACCGGCGAGTCGGAGTCGGGGGGATTCGTCAACGCGTTGCCGATGCTGCACTCCCGGTGGATGCCCTCGATCGATCCCGCCGCCGGCCCATCGATGGACGAACTGGTCACCATGCACAGCCGCGACGTGGAGCTCGGGCCCGCGTACACGGGCGAGGCCGACGTGCAACTGTTCCGGGCACCGACCGAGGAACTGGCCGCCCTGGAGCCCCGCGAGATGATCGCGGGCTACTGGCGGCAGGTGGGCGCGACCTTCGCCGGTGGCGAGCGGCTCGCCTGATGAGACTGCTGCGCTTCCGGTACGCCGACCGGATCGCGACCGGCGCCATCCTCGACGACGACACGATCCGGGTTCTGGAAGGCACCTTCTTCGAGCGACCGGTCCCCACCGGTGAGGAGATCCCGCTCGACGACGTGCATCTGCTCGCGCCCGTGCTTCCCTCCAAGATCGTGGGTGTGGGCAAGAACTACGCGGCCCACGCGGCGGAGATGGGCGACGAGTCCGTCTCCGACGAACCGCGGCTGTTCCTGAAGCCCTCGACGGCCGTGATCGGCCCCGGCGATCCGATCCCCTTGCCCTCGATAAGCCACCGGGTGGAGTTCGAGGGCGAGCTCGCGGTGGTGATCGGGCGGCTGGCCCGCTACGTGCGGGCGGAGGAGGCCGGCAGGTACATCCTGGGTCACACGATCGCGAACGACGTGACGCTGCGGGATCTGCAGAAGCCCGATGAGCAGTGGGCGCGCGCGAAGGGTTTCGATGGCTCGTGCCCGCTCGGGCCTTGGATCGAGACCGATCTCGATCCGAGCGACGTCTTCATCCAGACGCGGTTGAACGGCGAGCCGCGGCAACAGGCGACGACGGCCGACATGGTGTTCGGTGTGGCCACGCTGATCGAATCCATCACGTCGTTCATGACCCTGCTCCCCGGCGACGTGATCATCACGGGCACGCCGGAGGG
Source organism: Actinomycetota bacterium (assembly GCA_030773935.1). Taxonomy (GTDB): domain Bacteria; phylum Actinomycetota; class UBA4738; order UBA4738; family HRBIN12; genus JALYMB01. Next base: position 1,575 of record JALYMB010000419.1, read on the forward strand.
CACGGGCAAGCTCGAATCCGGCGACCTCGTCGAGGTCGACGTCGACGGGATCGGCGTGCTCGCGAATCCGGTGGCATCGTGAGCGACGTGCGCTGCCGGTTCGCGCCCGCGCCCAGCGGGTCGATCCACGTGGGCAACGCGCGCTCTGCCTTGTTCGGTTGGGCGTTCGCGCGTCACCACGGTGGAGCGTTCGTGCTGCGCGTTGAGGACACCGACACCGGCAGGGTCTCCGAAGAGGCTTTCCACGGCGTGATGGAGTCGCTGCGATGGCTCGGGATCGATTGGGACGAGGGCCCCGACGTGGGTGGCCCGCACGCTCCGTATCGGCAGTCCCAGCGTGGCGACCTCTACGACCGGAAGGTCCGGCAGCTGCTGGAGCAGGGAAACGCCTATCCCTGCTACTGCACTCAGGAGGAGTTGGAGGAACGGCGACGGGCGGCGAAGGCGGCGGGACGGGCGCCCGGCTACGACGGGCGGTGCCGGGCGCTGACCGATGCGGAGCGCGTGAGCTGTGAGGCCGAGGGCCGCCCCAAGGTGATCCGATTCGCGATGCCGCAGCGGGACCTGGTCGTCCAGGATCTCGTGAAGGGGGACGTGCACTTCGCGGCGGGAGCCCTGCAGGATTTCGTGCTGGTGCGCAGCGACGGCTCACCCGTGTTCCTGCTGGCGGTGGCGGTCGATGACATGCTGATGGGCATCACGCACGTGATCCGGGGCGAGGACCTGCTGGCGAGCGCTCCCCGCAACATGGCGGTCATCGAAGCTCTTGGCGGGAAGGTGCCGCTGTACGGGCATCTGCCGCTGCTGGTGGGCGCCGACCGCCAGCCGTTGTCCAAGCGGCACGGGTCCACCTCGGTGGAGGCGTTCCGGGAGCAGGGCTTCCTGCCCGAGGCCCTGGTGAACTACCTCGCCCTGCTGGGCTGGTCCAAGGACGCAGAGACCACGTTCCTCACCCGTGAGGAGCTCGTGGCTGCGTTCGACCTGTCGCGCGTCTCGTCGAACCCCGCGGCCTTCGATACCAAGAAGCTCGAATGGATGAACAACCACTACATCCAACAGCTCGATCACGAGGAGCTGGCTGCGCGGTGCCTGCATTTCCTGACGGCGGCGGGGCTCAGCCCCGACCTGGAGCTGTTGCGGCGCGCGATGCCGCTGGTCCGCGAGCGCATGAAACGGCTCACGGAGTCGGTCGACCTGCTCACGTTCCTGTTCACCGACGACGTCGAGGTCGACGAGAAGGCTCGCGCCGTCATCGCGAAGGCTCCCGAGGGATACCTGGGTCGCGTCGCCGATGGGCTGACGGCGGTGGACCCGTGGACCTCTCAGGCGATCGAGGCCGCGTTGGACGCCCTCGCGGAAGGCGAGGGATTGAGCAGGAAGAACGCCTTCCAACCCGTGCGGGCGGCGGTGACCGGGTCCACCGTCTCGCCGCCGCTGCCTGAATCGATGGAGCTGCTGGGCCGGGACCGCACCCTGGAGCGGCTGGGCCGTTCATGAGGCGCGTCGCCGTCGTGCTGGCCTGCCTGCTGTCGATGGTGGCTTCCGATCCGGCCTCCACCGCGGCGGTGGCCTCCACCACGGCGGTGGCGCGCACGATCGCGCGCCCCGATATCGTCCGGAGGCCGATCCCGTTCGGTCCGCGTCGCAAGCGCCAGATGGCGGCCTACTCCGAGCGCCATTACGGCCGCCGGACCTACGAGCTCACCGCCCCCCACGTGATCGTCGAGCACTACACGGACGGCACCACCTTCGAGAGTGCCTGGAACACCTTCGCGTCCAACGCCGTTCACCTGGGGGAGAAGCCCGGAACGTGCGCGCACTTCATCATCGACACCGACGGAACGATCTACCAGCTCGTACGGTTGAAGATCCGCTGCCGGCACGTGATCGGGCTGAACCAGACCTCGATCGGGATCGAGCACGTGGGGACGAGCGACCGCCAGATCCTGCGCAACGACGCCATGATGCGCGCCTCGCTGCATCTCACGCTGTGGTTGATGCAGCACTTCAGCATCAACGTCGGCAACGTGATCGGCCACGCCGAGAGCCTGATGAGCCCGTACCACCGCGAGCTCTATCCTTCCTGGAGGTGCATGACGCACTCGGACTGGCTGCATCGCGACATGAGGATCTACCGGCGGCGGCTCCGCGACCTGGCACGGGCCAAGGGCGTGCTGGGCGGAGCCGGGCCCCATTGGGGGAACGACTGCACCTGAGCCCGCGTCCCTCTGCGGGCGGTAGGGTCTTGCCCCATGAACGCCCCTGGGAGAACCTTCGCAGCTCTTGCGGTCTGGACCCTGGTGGCCGTCGCGTGCTCCGGGAGCGACGGTTCCGTCGCCGTTCGCACGGACGACGCGTCGGGCCCGGCGACGCCGGTCGCGACACCCACTGCCACTCCGACTTCGACGCCCCCGGGTCTGGAGACGATCGACCACCTGATCTTCATCGTGCAGGAGAACCGGTCGTTCGATCACTACTTCGGCACATTTCCCGGCGCCGACGGCATCGACCTCCGTGCCGACGGCACGCCCACGGCCTGCGTGCCCGACCCGGTCCTCGGGCACTGCTCACGGCCCTACCACGACGACAACCAGATCCAGGAGGGCGGGCCGCACGACCATCCGGCAGCGATCATCGACATCAACGGCGGAGCGATGGACGGGTTCGTGAGGGCGGCCATGCGCCACGCCAGCGCCTGCGCCAATGACCGCGCCGACCCGGCATGCGCCGACCTCCTGGGCCCGCAGCAGCAGCCAGACGTCCTGAGCTACCACACCCGCGCGGACATCCCGAACTACTGGGCCTACGCGGAGCGCTTCCAGCTGGAGGACCGGATGTTCGGGCCCACCGACTCGTGGACGCTTCCCGCGCACCTGTTCCTGGTGTCGGCCTGGAGCGCTTTCTGCCCCGATCCGAACGACGCCATGAGCTGCCGGTCGAACCTGGACCTGTCGGAGACGGGGCAACAGCACCGGTACGGGCGCCCCCCCATCTACGCATGGACCGACATCACCTACCTCCTGCACGCGGCCGATGTGAGCTGGGCCTACTACGTGGGGCGCGGCACCTGCGTGGACCCGCCCTGCGACGACACGCGCCACGGACCCTACGGCATCACCCCGTCGGGCAAGAACACCCTCCCGGGGTTCAACACGGTCAACGAGAACGATCAGCTCGGCAACATCAAGTGGCACTCCGAGTTCCTCCGCCAGGCGGCGAGCGGCGACCTGCCGTCGGTGTCGTGGCTTGTCCCCGGCAACCTCGCGAGCGAGCATCCGGGCTCCGGGACGCCGATCCGCGACGGCCAGGCGTACGTGACGACCATGATCAACGCCGTGATGGAGGGGCCCGACTGGGACAGCACCGCCATCTTCCTCACCTGGGACGACTGGGGCGGCTTCTACGATCACGTGCAGCCTCCGGTCGTGGACGAGAACGGGTACGGACTCCGGGTGCCCGGGATCGTGATCTCGCCCTGGGTCAAGCAGGGGATCGATCATCAGACGCTGTCGTTCGACGCCTATCTGAAGCTGATCGAGGACCGCTTCCTGGGTGGTCAGCGGATCGACCCCGCCAACGACGGCCGGCCCGACTCGAGGCCCACCGTGCGGGAGAACGTGAAGATCCTGGGCGACCTGGCCGACGCCTTCGACTTCACCCAGGACCCCCTGCCGCCGCTGATCCTGGATCCAAGGCCCTGAGGGCCGTCAGCCCTCGCAGCTCACGGGGTGCGTGGCGCTCAGGCACGTGTCGGTGCCCTGGCCACCGTCGATCTCGTTGGTGCCGATGTCGCCGTCCAGCACGTCGTCGTCGGTCCCTCCGAAGAGCTCGTCGTCGTTGAACCCTCCATAGAGGTGGTCGGTGCCGGCCCCGCCTCGCATCGTTTCGTTGCCGTCGCCGCCGTAGGCCGCGTCGTATCCCGGTCCGCCCAGGATCGTGTCCGATCCGCTCCCGCCGTGCATGGCGTCGACACCAGCCCCGCCCACGAGCCGGTCGCGCTCGCTCTCACCGGACAGGAAATCGTCGCCGCCTCCGCCCACGAGCACGTCCGCCCCGGCGTCGCCCACGATCACGTCCGTGCCGTCGCCGCCGTCGAGCAGGTCGTCGCCCACGTCGCCGAAGAGGCCGTCGTCCCCAGCGTCGCCGAACGCCCGGTCGTTCCCACCCTCGGCGAAGATCGCGTCGTCGCCGGCACCGCCGCAGATCGTGTCGTCGCCGTCCAGACCGATCAGCACGTCGTCCCCGCCGATGCCGGCGATCACGTCGGTGCCGGAGGTACCCATGAGCACGTCGTTCTTCTCCGTTCCGACGATCGTTGCCGGAAGGCCGTCGCAGGATCCGGGGACGCCCGACGGCGAGGTGGCCTCCCCGAGGTTCGTCGACTCGCAATCGATGGCGCTTCCCTGCAGGCACGTGTCGGCGTCAGCCCCTCCTTGCAGGGTGTTGGTGCCCAGACCGCCGTCGATCACATCGGCGCCGGCGTCACCGCGGAGGATGTCGTTCCCATCGCCGCCGAAGAGATGGTCGTTGCCGGGACCGCCGGCGAGGTCGTCGTCACCCTCGCCCGCCCACAGGATGTCGTCGCCCGCGCCGCCGCTCACGGTGTCCGCGTCGTCGTGCGAGCTCAGCACGTCGTTCCCGGGTCCGCCGGTGAGCGTGTCGTTCCCCGGTCCGCTGTTCAGGATGTAGTCGTTGCCCGGTCCGCCCACCAGGGCGTCCACGCCGGGATCCGCCTGGCCGCCGGTCATGACGTCGTCGCCGGATCCGCCGATCTCCAGGTCGCTGTCGTGGACACCGAAGAGGCCGTCGTCGCCGGCCCCGCCGTCCATCCTGTCGTCGCCGTCGAGGCCCACGAGGCTGTCGTCACCATCGCCGCCGCACAGAAGGTCGTCGCCGCCGAGCCCGACGATCTGGTCGTTGCCGCCCAGCCCCACGATCACGTCGGGCCCGTCGGTGCCCTCGATCCGGTCGTTGCCCTCCGTGCCGACGATCGTCGGAGCTTGACCGAAGCACCGCGGCACCGGGGCCGGAGAGCCGGTGGTGGCCGATGCCGTCGTCGGATGGTCGACGCTTGAGGCCCCGACACATCCCGCAGTCGCGAGCAGCACGAGAAGCGCGGCGACGGATGCCGATGGGCGAGGGCTGGACACGACGGACGGGTTCCTTCGGATCGGTCGGTGACGCGCATGACACCACAGGGTCCCGGAGGGCGACAAAAAAGTTCCCCTACGTGGATCCGAGCGCGTCGCGCAACTCGCGCGCGGCGTCCTCGGGAGCCACGGTGTTGATGCTCATGGCCGAGCTCAGCTCGAATCCGGCAGGCGTGGAGAGCTTGGGGATGATCTTGATGTGCCAGCAGAAGACCGCGCTGGGTCGACCCTCGGACTCGGTGGAGTACACGACGAAGTTGTAGTCCGGATCCCCGCACCCACGGCGGATCGCTCCCAGGACCTGGATGAGGATCTCCGCCAGCGCAGGGATGTCGCCGTCGGCCAGATTCCCCAGCGAGGATCCATGGGTGGTGGGGACGATCCAGGTCTCGAAGGGAGACTGGCTGGCGAACGGTGCGAAGGCCGCGAACCGGCCGCGCTGGTCCACCATCCGGTATCCGGCCTCGCGCTCGGCGGCCACGACGTCGTCGTACACGCATGAGCCGTTCTCGTCGTAGTAGCGGGTCGCGGCGTCCAGCCGGCGCAGGAGGCGGGGGAGGAAGACCGGGCTGCCCACGATCTGTGAATGGGGATGCGTGAGCGAGGCGCCGGCGCTGCGCCCGAAGTTCTTGAAGACCACCGCGGTGCGAAGCTCCGGGCGCTCGAGGAGGGAGCGGTACCGGCTCCGCCACGCCTGGATCACCTCGCAGACCTCGTCGGCGCTCATCTCGTCAATCCGCGCGTCGTGCCGCGCCGTCTCGACCACGACCTCGTGACTGCCCACGCCCGGCATCTCCCGGAACAGCGCAGGCCCGGTGCGGGCCGGTCGGCCCTCGCCCCCCAGCGCGGGGTAGAGGTTCGGCACGACGCGGACGCGCCAGTCCGCACCGGGCGGATCGCGAAGGAGCTCGGGCGGCGTCTGGTCCTCGTTGCCCGGGCAGAACGGGCAACGCTCGTCGCGAGCGG
>JALYMB010000420.1 GCA_030773935.1 Actinomycetota bacterium
CACGTCCTCGGGCGCCAGCCCCGTGCCGTCCCAGCAGCTGGGCAGGTCGATGATCGCCACGACGCCATCGACGAACGGGTACGACCGCCATGGACTACAGTCATAGGGCGCCGCCATGATCGGAGTCGCCACGTCCATCAGCCGTCCGCAGTACCAGCGGACGTGCGGGTTTTCCTCGGGCGACTGCGCGAGTTTGTTCCCTCCGATCATCTGTAGTCCGGCAGGGATTGTCTCGATGTCGGGGCCATCGCCTCCGATGTAATAGATCCGCATCACCGTCGGCCGGATCTGCTGTCCGTTGAGGAACGGGGTCGGCGTCCAGTATCCGGCGGTGTCGCTTTCGGCGCGGCACGTGGTCCCGCCCGCGAGCATCGACTCGAAGGTGGAGGCGGCGTCCGCCGTCTTGTTGCCGAAGAAGTCGTGCATGTGCGAGGCCCCCGGCTGGCCTGGAAAAACGATCGGGTCGTCCATGTTCGTATGCGAGTACTTGCAACGCACCACGAATTGACCGGGGCCCGAGCTCGCGTGCGCAAGGTCTGAGGGAAGAACCGCCAAGATCAGCGCCAGACCGATGATGAGCTTCCTCACGAGTCGAGGACGGTATCGGGCGCACGGCGAGGAGGCAACTACCTACCTACCTCGAACGTGGCGCGATACCACCTCGCCCCTGGTGTAAGTCGGCGGGAACCGGGAGGTGAACGGCTCACCGGACCAGGGTTCGGGATGCTGGAGTCTCGGATCGACCACCCCGATCAGCTCCTGAAGGCCCGCAACTTGTGAAGGATCCGAGCCTCACGGCTTGCGGACCGCCCTTGAGCATGTGCGTAACGCTCTCTGAAGAAAGTGATTCGCTTCTCCCGTGAGGGTGAAGGCCGTCGGATATCTCAGGGTGAGTTCTGCAAGCCAGCTGGACGGCCGAGGATAACCCGGACGACCCGATGAGGACCGCGATGCGGCAGATGGTGGGCGTGTTCGGACAGCTTGAGAAGTCCATGATCGTCGCGCGGCTCCGGCGCGGGAGGCGGATGAAAGCCGAGCTTGGAGGAAGAGCGGTGGGGGCGTCCCCGTTCGGCTACACCGCTGAGGGAGGAGAACTTGTCCCCGACGACCAACAGCAGCGGGCGATTACTCGTATCCGCGAGATGCGAGGAACCGGGCGGAGTTATCGGGACATCGCCGCGACCTTCAACACCGAAGGCATCGGCTCGAAACGTGGACGAAGCTGGCACCCAATGACGGTCCGCCGCGTGCTGGAGCGAGAGGCCACCCGGTGATGAGCGCCGTCGCGTTCGGTCCGAGACCGTGGACCGATGAACTGTCCGCCTCTGCGCCAGCGCATCGACGGGCCGAGCCAACGAGCCCCGTTCCAGTGTTAGGATGCGGCCACGCCTTCCCCATGGTCGACTTCGCTTGACCGTGAGCCACGCGAGCGTTTCGTGCATTGGGAAGACTCGTCCCCGGCCCCGCGGACGCGCCGTCCGGCCAGCTTGTTGCTGAACGAGGAGCGCGGAACGGTGAGGGCGAATGTCTACATCGACGGATTCAACCTCTACTACGGTATCCGGCGTTGGCCCGGGTCGAAGTGGCTCGACGTCGCCGTCCTCGCGGCGCGACTGTTCCCCCACGATGAGATCAATCGGATCCGCTACTTCACGGCACACGTCAAGGGCAGGGGGAACCCTGGCGCGCCGGACCGCCAGAACACCTACCTCCGGGCGCTGCGAACCCTCCCAGGACTCGTAATCACGACCGGCCGGTTCCTCGTGACGGAGGTTCGGATGCCCCTAGTGACGCCAATCGGGAACGAGCGCTTCGCCCAGGTAATCAAGACCGAGGAGAAGGGGTCGGACGTCAACCTCGCCACATACTTGTTGCTCGATGCGTTCAACCGTGACTGTGAGATGGCAATCGTCATCAGCAACGACTCCGACCTTGTTGAGCCGATCCGGATTGTCCAGCAGGAGCCGTTCGGCGTCGTGGTGTGGGCCGTGAACCCGCACCCGAAGCCGACAGAGATGGGTGCGGCGCATCAGCTCACCCTAAAGAGGAACTTGGTCCTGGCGTCCCAGTTTCCGCTCGAGGTCCGCCTCGCGAACGGCAAGGTGGTCCGGTGTCCCGACAATTGGCGGTAGATCCGGGCCGGAAACCGCGGCGGCCCTCCCGAAGGAGGGCCGCTCACCCAGACGCTGAGCGACTGGGCGGATGCTCGAAGTTTATACAATTGCGGGTCCGGGGAGCAACGTTCGTTCGACGGCATTTCCCCTAACCCATCTGGGGGACGCGGTCCCACCATCTCGAACCGGTGCTACCGCCCGCCCGGAGCCACCGGCGCTGGCACGACCGGTGCGACGGGCGCGGGGGGTGGAGGAGAGACCGTAACGAGCGGGTCGGACACACCGCACCTCAGCTCCGCAACGCGCAGGTGTCCGCACCGGAGGACAGGACGTCCTTCGCTCTCGCGCCCGATAGCTACCCTCGACATCGTTGAGTACGGACCACAAGACGGAACCGGCCCCCGTGGGGGCCGGTCCTGGTACTTCGCGCCGCTTGAGCGCTTGCTACTCGTCTAGTGCCTCTGTGTCGACGACACATCCTTGCTGCAGGTGTCCGTGCCCGTTGTCACCCTCGGGGCGAGGGAGCGGTACCTGCCGTGCTTGTTCCGTAGGTGGGCACTGTAGGCGCCGGCGGAGGAGGTCGTCGTGTTCTTGACCGTCTTCCAGTGACCGGAGACCCTCTTCTGGATCCTCACTGGCACGCTGTTCGCACACGCGGCGAAGCCACCGCTCACGGTGACCCTCCCCCGGGCGACCAGGGCGTCCCTGAGCCGCAGGGAGATTCTGCGGGCGTGGGACGGGCCGGTCACGGTGAAGTTCGTAGCGCTGGTCGCCGTTCCGCCGGCGGTCGTCACGGTGATCTTGCCGGTCGTGGCTCCCGCCGGGACCGTCGTCACGATCTGCGTCGCGGTGTTCGAGCTGATCGTTGCGGTCGTCCCGTTGAACTTCACCGAGGTCGCCCCGGTCAGGTTCGTCCCGGTGATCG
>JALYMB010000421.1 GCA_030773935.1 Actinomycetota bacterium
CGCCGATCCAGCGCTGCACGAAACCCGTGTCGAGCAGAACCTCGTCCACCCGCATGCCGACGCCTCTCCCCGGTTCGCGCGCTCGTTCCTCGTTCGGCCACCATCGGCTCGGACACCGTCCCTGTCAACCCGGCAGGTGCCTCCACCCCTCGTGTGTGCGTTCGGCGATGCCGAACAGACTGCGAGAGTTTCGCATATGTGTCGGTGCTGTGACGTCTTGACAGCACCTGTGGACAAGGCATCTGCTGCTCGCAGCGGGGCCCGGTCGGTGGGCCCACGAGCGAGGGGGTGTCATGGACAGCACGTTCGTGTCGGAGATGATGGGGACCGGACTCCTGATCCTGCTGGGCGACGGCGTAGTCGCGGCCGTGCTGCTCAACAAGTCCAAGGCCCAGAACTCCGGGTGGATCGTCATCACCTTCGGCTGGGCGATCGCCGTGATGATCGGCGTGTTCGCCGCCACCAAGAGCGGCGCGCACCTGAACCCGGCCGTCACCATCGGGCAGGCCGCCGCCGGCGACCTGGAATGGAGCAAGGTACCGGAGTACCTGGGCGGTGAGTTCGCCGGCGCAGCGATCGGCGCGCTGCTGGTGTGGCTGGCCTACTACGTGCACTGGGGCGAGACCGAGGACCCCGGCCTCAAGCTCGCCGTGTTCTCCACCGGTCCCGCGATCCGCAACACCGTGGCGAACCTGATCACCGAGATCATCGGCACCTTCGTGCTGGTGTTCGGCGTGTACGCGATCTTCAAGGTCGGCGGGACGGGCGGCGACCTGTCGGCCGGTCTCGGACCGTTGCTCGTCGGGCTCCTGGTGCTCGGGATCGGTCTGTCTCTGGGCGGTCCGACCGGTTACGCGATCAACCCGGCGCGCGACCTGGGGCCGCGGATCATGCACGCGATCCTGCCGATCGCCGGCAAGGGCAGCTCGGACTGGAGCTACTCCTGGATCCCGGTCGTGGGTCCGCTGATCGGCGGGGCGATCGGCGGCATGGTGGGCGCCGCGGCGTTCGGCCACTTCTAACCAGCACGCCCGAGGAGGCGAACCGTGAAGAAACTGATCAACGATCCCGCGAACGTCGTACGCGAGGCCCTGCAGGGGATGGAGGCCGCGCACGCCGACCTGATCAAGGTCACGTACGACCCCTACGCCGTGATCCGCACCGACGCGCCGGTCCAGGGCAAGGTGGCACTGGTCTCCGGGGGTGGCTCCGGCCACGAGCCCATGCACGGGGGCTTCGTGGGCATGGGGATGCTCGACGCCGCGTGTCCGGGCGAGGTCTTCACCTCCCCGACACCCGACCAGATGGAGTCGGCGACGAAGGCCGTCGACGGCGGGGCCGGTGTGGTGCACATGGTGAAGAACTACACCGGCGACGTGATGAACTTCGAGATGGCCGCCGAGCTGTGCCGCAGCGAGGGCATCGAGGTCGAATCCGTGCTCGTCGACGACGACGTCGCCGTGCAGGACAGTCTCTATACGGCGGGTCGCCGCGGCGTGGGCACCACGGTGCTGCTGGAGAAGATCGCCGGGGCGGCCGCCGAGGAGAAGCGCCCGCTCAAGGAGGTGGCGCAGGTGGCCCGCGACGTGAACGCGGTGGGCCGCAGCATGGGAATGGCGCTCACCTCGTGCACGGTCCCAGCGGCCGGCAAGCCCACGTTCGACATCGGCGACGACGAGATGGAGATCGGCGTCGGGATCCACGGCGAGCCCGGTCGCGAGCGTAAGAAACTCGCGCCGGTGCACGAGATCGTGGAGACGATGGCCGGGCCGATCGTCGACGACCTGCCGTTCTCCAAGGGCGACGAGGTCCTGGCGTTCGTGAACGGCATGGGCGGCACGCCGCTGATCGAGCTCTACGTCGTCTACAACGAGCTGAACACCTACCTCAAGGGGCGCGGCATCACGATCTCGCGCAACCTGGTGGGGTCCTACATCACCTCGCTCGAGATGGCGGGCTGCTCGATCACGCTGCTGAAGCTGAACGACGAGCTCACGAAGCTGTGGGATGCACCGGTGAAGACCGCCGGCCTGCGGTGGGGCGTGTGACGGTCGGTCGCGACGACGTCGTCGCCTGGATCCAGGCGTTCGCCGGCGAGGTGTCGGCGCGGAAGGAGGAGCTCACCGCCCTGGACTCGGCGATCGGCGACGCGGACCACGGGATCAACATGGATCGAGGGATGCAGGCGGTGGTGGCCAAGCTCAACGGCGCTCCCGACGGTGACATCGGCGCCCTGCTGAAGACCGTGGGCATGACGCTGGTGTCGACGGTGGGAGGTGCCGGAGGGCCGCTGTACGGGACGCTGTTCCTGCAGCTCGGAGCCGCGACGGCCGGCAAGGAGGAGATCACGCTGCAGGACTGGACCGCCGCGCTC
>JALYMB010000422.1 GCA_030773935.1 Actinomycetota bacterium
CGCAACATCCGCACGAGGCCGGCGCCGGTCCACAGCCACGCGCCGCTGCTGCCGGGCGCGACGAGCTCGCGGGCCAGGCCGATCTCACTGCACAGGTCGACGGCCCACGGCTTGCGGGCCACGAACGAGTCCGCGCCCGCGTCGAGATCGAGGCCCCCGACCCCGACGCTCACGATCTTGCCGCCGACACGATCGTCGGCCTCGAGCACGGTAACGGCCGGCGGGGCGTCGGAGCGCGTGAGCCGGTAGGCCGTGGTCAGCCCGGCGACGCCGCCGCCCACGATCACGACCCGGCCGCGGTCGCTCACCCGGCATCCATCTCCGTACCGGCCAGATGATCGCGCACGACCTGTGCCAGCACGTCGAGATACTCAGGGTCGGCGTTCGGCATCCGCGTGCGCTCGAACCGCACGCCGGCCTCCGCGGCGATCCCCTTGGCCTCGATGTCCAGGTCGAACAGGATCTCCAGATGGTCGGCGACGAACCCCGCGGAGCACACGACGACGGCGGGGTGGCCGGCCGCCGCCAGCTGCGGGATCACGTCCTCGACGGCCGGACCCCACCACGGGTCGTCGGTACGGCCGGCGCTCTGCCACGCGATCGTGTGATGCGGCAGCCGCAGCCTCGCGGCAACGAGATCGGCGGTCTCGATCAACCCGGCGCGGTACCGGCACGAGCCGGCGCAGTCGCACGACTTGCAGCGCATCGACCCGTCCTCGAGCGTGCGCGTCGGCAACGAGTGCGCCGAGAAGATCACCGCCGCCTTCTCACGCTCGTCCGGTGTCAGCCGGCCCAGGGCCTCATCGACACGCAGCGTCAGGAAGTCGATGAAGGCCGGATGGTCGTGATAGCTGCGCACGAACGTGAACTCGGGACCGCCGCCACTCGCAGCCTCCAGCGTGCGTTCCACGTAGGTCTCCACCGACATGCCCGACCAGTGCGGGGCCATCACGATGCCGACGCCGCGCGTCACACCGTCGGCACGCATCGCGGCCACACCCTCAGGGATGAACGGCGGGGAGTGTTTCATGCCCAGGTACGGCCGGAACGAGGCACGTCCGTCCGCGTTCAGCCGTTCGACCAGGCCGTCCGCCTGCGCGCGCGTCGTATCGAGCAGCGGGAACACGTTGCCGATCGCGGCGTACCGGTCCTTCAGCTCGCGCAGGTGCTCGGGGCTCGGGGCGCGGCCACCCCGGATGTCGGTGTAGTACCGCTCGATGTCCTCCGGACCGCTGGCCGTGCCGTAGGCCATCACCAGGACGCCGACGGGTGAGGGCGTGGTCACCTCAGGAGGTCCTCTCGGTCTCGGCGTGAACGAGGTCCACCACGCGCTGCAGCTCGCCGACAGGCGTCGCGGGGAGCACACCGTGCCCCAGGTTGAAGATGTGGCCGTCGCGCCCGGCGGCGGCCGCCAGCACCGCACGGGTCTCGCGTTCCACCGCGTCCGGGGACGCCAGCAGCACCGATGGATCCAGGTTGCCCTGCACGGCGCACGAGCCCGGCCCGCCCGCCCGGTTCCATCCCTGGTCCAGGGGCGTCCTCCAGTCGATCCCCAGAACGTCGCCGCCGGCCGCGGCCATGTCGGTGAGCAGCTCACCGGTGCCCACGCCGAAGTGGATCAACGGCACGCCCGTGCGGCGGAGCCTGGCGAACAGGGCCCGGACGTGCGGTGCCACCGCGCGTCGGTACACCGCTGGATGCAGCGCGCCCACCCACGAGTCGAAGACCTGGAGCGCCTGCGCGCCCGCCGCGGCCTGCGCGAGGAGATGCCTGGCAACGATCTCGGTCAGCGCGCTCATCAGGGCGTCCCAGGTCTCCGGCTCCGCGAACAGCAGCGCCTTCGTCCGTTCGTGATCCTTCGACGGCCCTCCCTCGACCAGGTAGCTCGCGAGGGTGAACGGGCCGCCGGCGAAGCCGATCAGCGGCACCTGCAGCTCGGCACGGAGCAGCCGGATCGCCTCCAGGACCTCGGGGACGTCGGCCTCGGGCTCCAGCGGCCGGAGCACCGACAGGCCCTGGCGGGACCGGATCGGTGCGTCCACGACGGGACCTCGCCCCGCCTCGATCCGTACCGGTACGCCCACCGCCGCCAGGGGCACCATGATGTCGCTGAACAGGATCGCGCCGTCGAGCGGCATCCGGCGCAGCGGCTGCAGCGTGATCTCCACCACCAGCTCCGTGTCCTTGCAGGTCTCCAGGATGTCGCGGTCCCCCCGCAGCTCCCGGTACTCCGGCAGGTACCGGCCGGCCTGGCGCATGAACCACACCGGTGTGCGGTCCACCGACTCACGGCGGCAGGCACGAAGGAGACGGTCGTTCGCGGGGACGGCGTTCACGCACCGAGTCTACGGAAGGCGCGGGATCCGACCCTTGCAGGGCTCGCGGGTCTCGGACCGCTCCTAGGCGGGCTCGATCCCCTCGATGCCCACGTCCCGCACCGGTGGCTCGGCGCTGTACACCGGCTCCGGCTCGGCGAACCGGTCCAGAACGTCGCGCACCGTGTCCAGCACGTCCTCCATGTCGAAGGGCTTGGTGATGTACTCCACGGCACCCAGCTCGTAGGCGCGGGCGAGGTCGCGGGGACTCCCCTTGGCGGAACACACGATGACCGGGGGCGCGAGCTCCCGCGTGCCGAGGTCGGCCAGAACCGCCCAGCCGTCCAGCACCGGCAGCATCAGGTCCAGCAACACCACGTCGGGACGTTCGGCGGCGATCCGGCGCATGGCGGTGGCTCCGTCGGCCGCGAGCGACGCCTCGAACCCCGCCTGCTCCAGGTTGATCCGGAGCAACATGAGCATGTCGGGCTCATCCTCGACGATCAATACGCGTGGTCGGAACGACATCTATACCGCCTCCCTTTGCGGCACACGGAGTGGGAACGACAGTCGGATCGCGGCGCCGCCGCCGGGCGCGTCCTCCACGTCGATATCGCCGTCGCACGCTTCCACGAGCCCACGCACGATCGACAGCCCAAGGCCGAGGCCCGGTGCGCTCTCGGACCCGTCGAGACGCTGGAACCGTTCGAAGATCCGGTCTCTGTCGTCGGCGGCGATCCCCGGGCCGTGGTCCAGCACCGACAGGACGATCTCGCTCGCCCGGCTCTCCACAGTCACGTCCACCGGCGGTGTTCCGTACTTGAACGCGTTGTCGATCAGATTGTCCACGACTCGCCGAAGAGAGTCGGCGTCGCCGAGCACCACCGCGGCGGCCGGCGCCTGCACGTTCACCCTGCGGCCCGCCACGTCGGCGTCCGCGGCCGCCACCCGCACGACCATGGCCAGGTCAACGGGCTGGAGGTCGGCTACCTCGATGTGGCTCTCGAGCTTGGCCGCGGTGAGGAGCTGTTCCACCATGCCCGCCAGGCGGCGGGTCTGGCGCTCGATCATGGAGACCAGCTCGCCCCGCTTGTCCTCCAGGCCCGGGCGCTGCGCGGTCTCCGAGGCGGCGAGGATGGTGGTGATCGGGGTGCGCAGCTCGTGGGAGACCAGCGCGATGAACTCGCTCTTCATGCGGTCCACCTCCAGCAGCTCCGCTACGTGCTCACGTTCGGTCTCGTAGAGGTGGGCGTTCGCGATCGCCCCGGCCGCCTGTTCGGCGAAGAGGGCGAGCGCACGGAGGTCGTACTCGGAGAAGTCGCGCTCGGCTTCGGCGTTCACGTTCAGGACGCCCAGCAGCTCGCCGCGGTTCTCCAGCGGGACGCTCATGGCCGAATCGACGGACTCGTCGCGTTCCTCGTGCCCGGGGAAACGGAAGGGATTGGCGTCGCCTGCGATCAGCAGAGGCTCGCGGGTCGACGCGACCTGACCCGCCACGCCCTCGCCGATACGGATGTGCCGCCCGCGCGCGCCGTCGTTGCCTCGGACGCAGGACGAGACGAGTTCGTCGCCCTCCCGGAGCATGATGGAGCCGCTGCGGCCGTCCAACAGCTCGATGGAGCTGCGCAGGATCGCGTCGAGCACCGCGGGGAGCTCCAGAACCGAGTTCATCGCCTTGCCGGCGTCCAGCAGCAGCGAGACCTCGTGCAGCCGGTTCTGCAGCGCCGACGTCAGCACACGCTCGTCCACGAGCATGCGCGAGAGCCGCCGAAGATGCATCTCCTTCTCGATGGCGTAGGCGCAGAAGGAGATCGAGACCAGGACCACGGCTGCGCGCAGGACCGACGGCGTGACGAATGAGCGCACCGGTGTGTTGGGCCACAATGAGAGGAGCGCAGCGCCGACGGCGACCGAGACGAGCAGGAAGGCCGTTACGATCCATAGCTGCAGCCGGCGCCGCTCGACGGCCTCGAGGGACGGCATCTGCAAGCCCCTCAGACCGACGACGCGCGCCTCCTTGCGGATCCGGTCCGCTCTGGGTGGCGAATGCGTGGCCATAGATCTCCCGACCCGGGTATCGGCACACGGAGGCCGGGCCTGAAGGCCGAGATTCCCAACTCGGGAGGGGTGGAGGAGAGACGTCCCCGAGCGTCGGGATGTGCTCGGAAGCGCTCATGTCGACCCTCGTTGGGCCGATGCCTCCTGATGACCATGGACGATCGATTCCCCACGACCCTGGAGGCGGCGCGGGCGGGCGCCGGCTGGGCGCTCGCCGAGCTCTACCGTGAGCTGCATCCGCGCGTGATCCGATATCTGCGCGTCATGGAGCCGGCCGAGCACGAAGACCTGGCCGCCGACGTGTGGCTCGAGACCTCCGATGCTCTGGAACGGTTCGAGGGTGACGAGACCGCCCTGCGAGCCCTGGCCTTCACGATCGCGCGGCGCCGCGTCCTGGATCTTCAGCGTCGCCGGGCACGGCGGGCGACGAACCCCGCCACGGAGGAGGACCTCGTCGCGTCGGCGGAAGCGGGAGACGTGGAGGAGGAGGCCATGGCCTCACTCTCCACGGACGCGGCCCTGCGGCGGATCTCCCGGCTGCCGCCCGACCAGGCGCAGGTCATCCTCCTGCGCGTGCTGGCGGATCTGCCGGTGGCCGAGGTGGCGGCGATCCTGGACAAGAGCCCGGGAGCCGTCCGCGCTCTCCAGTACCGGG
>JALYMB010000423.1 GCA_030773935.1 Actinomycetota bacterium
CCCCTGCCGTAGGTTCGCAGCGTCTCCACGTACCGGGGGTCCACCCCCGCCGAGACCAACACACGCCCCCGACCCGCCCCGCGCGACATCGTGACGGCCTCCGATAGCGCCGTGGCTCCGTCGTACAAGGAGGCGTTGGAGACCTCCAGCCCGGTGAGTTCGCAGATCATCGACTGGAATTCGAAGAGCACCTGCAGGACGCCCTGCGAGAGCTCGGGTTGGTAGGGCGTGTAGGAGGTCTGGAACTCGCTCCGGCCCGTCAGCGCCCACACGAGGGAGGGGACGTAGTGGTCGTACGCGCCACCCCCGGCGAAACACACGAGGTCGTCCGTCGCGCGGTCCCGGCCGGCAAGGGCCGCCATGTCGGCCACGAGCTCCATCTCCGACACCCCGTCGGGGAGGTCCAGCCGACCGTCGAGCCGCACGTCGGTAGGGATCTGCTCGAAGAGATCGTCCAGCCGGGCGAGGCCGAGACCCGCGAGCATCTCGCGCACGTCGTCGTCGGTGTGTGGTGCGAACCTCACGCTGGTGGCCAGTGTACGAGCGTCCTCAACGGGTGACGGCGCTCAACCCGACGCATCTTCCAGGCCGTACTTGCTCACCAGCGACAGGTAGTCGCGCTGGTAGAAGACCTTGCACTTCACCTCCGGATACCGTTCCCGGAGCCGGCGCACCTTCCGGTTCTTCTTCGTGACGAGCTTCTGGTTCAGCGTGGTGATCTCGATGTACAGATCGTAGGCGGGGAGGTAGAAGTCCGGAGTGAAACGGGACACGACCTTTCCGTCGGCGTCGTAGTCGATGTCGAAGGAGGTCGGCTCGTACTCCCAATCGATCGCGTAGAACTCCAGCAGGCGAGCGAATTGGCGTTCGCTCGCATGAGCGAATCCGACGGTGTCACTCTTGAGTCCCGAGGCGGAGGCCGCGGCGGCGGAGCTCACGACCCTCCGGCGGCCGCTCGGGGCTTCTTGGCGGCCTTGCCGACGATGATCTCCAGATCGCTCCATACCTTGTCGACGGCGATCGCGAAGACGCCCTGTCCGTTCCGCAGGAGATCGACCACCGCGTCGGGGGTCTCCGCCTGGTAGACGCCCTTGCCGTCGGAGAACAGCGTGACGCCGTACGCGGGCTCGTCGATCTCCCGGAGGTAGTCGACGGCGACGCGGACGCGCTGCAACGCGATCCCGGTGTCGAGGAGGCTCTTGATCACGCGAAGCGTCACGAGGTCCTGGAAGGAGTAGAGGCGTTGCGTGCCGGAGCCGTGAGCGTCCCGGATCGAGGGGGTGACCAGCTCCGTTCTGGCCCAGTAGTCGAGCTGACGGTAGCTGATGCCGACGAGTCGGCAGACCTCGGGAACGCGGAACCCCTCTTCGCTCATGACAACTCCGTAACTACACCGATGTTGGAGCAGCGTAGGGGGGCCTGGGAGCCGTGTCAACGGTGCGCCGCTCGGTCCGCCCACGGCGACGGGACCCGCCTCAAGTTTCTTCTGGTCGCCGCCGATGGGGTTCCCAGGCACAGCGATGCCTCGATCGGCACGGCAACCGAAGGATCGGACACCGATGGAACGGACCGGAGCTCCCAGCAGGGGTATCGTCGGGATGTTCCTGCTCGTCGTTCTGCTGTTCGTGGGCATGGCTCAGACGCCCGCCCACGCCGCCACGACGCTCGAGCGCCAGATGCTGCGGCTCACCAACGTGTCTCGGGAGCGGCGCGACCTCCATCGCGTGCGTCTGGACAACTCCCGGTCGGACCGGGCTCGCAGGCACAGCGTCGCGATGGCGCGATACGGCAAGCTCTACCACACGTCCGACCCCACCGACTTCTACCTTCGCGGCATCCGCTGGCAGCGATGGGGCGAGAACGTCGGTGACACGGGCACGGGGTCGGACCTGAGCGCCTTGCAGGACGCCTTCATGGACAGCCCGGACCACCGGGCGAACGTCTTGGACCCGAAGTTCGAACGGGTGGCGATCGGCGTCGTGATGCGGGACGGCGAGGCCTGGGTCACGCTGTTCTTCTACGCCTAGGCGCCAACGACAACGTCACCGGAGACGGGCGGGCGAGCGATCGAGGGGGACGCTCGGCGCCCGCTCCACGTCCGGGGGCGGCGCCTCAGGGCTCGAAGTCCTCCGGGGTCACGTTGTCGAGGAACTCACGGAACTTCTCGACCTCCTCGTCCTCGTCACCCGGGATCAGGATCGACGCCTCCGCGAGCACCTCCTCGCTCGCGAAGATGGGGGTGGCCAGCCGCACCGCCAGCGCGATCGCGTCGGAGGGTCGCGAGGAGATCTGGAAGCTGTCGCCGTTGCGCTGCAGGTCGATCGTGGCGAAGAACGTGGAGTCGCGCAGCTCGGTGACCACGATCCTCGACACCTGCACGGAGATCTCCTCCAGGATGTTCTTGAGGAGGTCGTGGGTCATGGGCCGCGGAGTCACCACACCCTGCAGCGAGAGCGCGATCGCTGCCGCCTCCGCGGCGCCGATCCAGATCGGTAGATAGCGCTCGCCGTCGCGCTCCTTGAGCAGCACGATCGGCTGATTCGTGGGGAGTTCGACGCGGACACCGGCCAGTTCCATCTCGATCATGGCACTCCGGCGAGCGTAGACCGGGCGATGGAGTACGACAAGTCGGCGCGCACGTCAGGGAGCCGCCGCGTCGGCCAGCAGGGGAACGAGGGCGTCGGCATCCTCTTGCAGGGCGGCCATGTCGTCGACGGCGTAGATGTCCCGGAGGTTGCGGTACCGTTCGCGATGATCGAGTCCGTAGCCCACGACGAACCGGTCCGGGCAGTCGAACCCGACGTAGCGGACGTTCACCGGGGCGATCCGGCGCACCGATCTGTCCAGCAGCGTGCACACCGCGATGGAGGCGGGCTCGCGCGCACTGAGCGTGCCGAGCAGGTAGCTGAGCGTGAGGCCCGTATCCACGATGTCCTCGACGAGCACCACGTCGCGCCCGGCGAGGTCCGCCTCGATGTCCATGAGGATCCGCACGCGACCGAGCGACTCGGGCGCGTCGCCGTATCGGGAGATGGCCATGAAGTCCACCCGGACCGGCAGGTCGATCCGCCGGAAGAGGTCGGCCAGGAACATCGTGCCGCCCTTGAGCACCGAGACCAGCACGGGCTCTCGGCCGGTGTAGTCCCCCGTGATGGCGCCGCCCAGCTCGTCAACCCGGCGACGGATGTCCTCGCGCCCGAACAGGACGCTCGCGACCCCCATCATGGAGACGCATCCTATCTGGTGGAACGGTGCCGGCGCGGCACTCAACCGATCGTGGCACGGATGGTGCCGCCGACGGCGTGCATCACCGACCCTGCGGCCCTCTGCCACCAGGGGCCGCCGCGGGTCAGGTCGGGCGGCGGGGGGATGTCGGCGGCCACCAGCGGCACGACACCCAGGTGAAGACCCGGGATCGCCACTTCCATCGTGGCCACCTCCTCCCCCGGTGCCGGGGGGAACGCCGCGTCCGGGGTGATCGTGATCGTCCGGGTGACCTCTTCCACGGAGGACACGGGCACGAGCGCCTCGAGGCCGGTGCCGGTGGTGACCGACACGGTGCCGCCGGGCAGGGACACGGTGCCCGCCTCCTCCCCCACCTGCACGAACCGCTGCCGGGTGAAGGCGGCGAAGCCATAGTTCAGCAGGGCCGCCGCGTCGGAGAACGGCTCGCCGGCGGATCCCAGGATCACGGCCACGAGGCGGCGCCCGTCGCGCTGCGCGGCAGCCACGACGCAGAAGCCCGCCCGCACCGTATATCCGGTCTTCACGCCGAACGCGCCGGGGTACAGCCAGAGCAGGACGTTGCGGTTCTGCACGGTGCGGGGGCGCCCCGAGGGCGAGGGGATGTCCCGGAACTGCGTGGCGGCGATCCGCCCGAACTCTGGCTGCGTGAGGTAGGCCGCACGTGTGAGCGTCACGAGATCCCGGGCGCTCGAATACCCCTCGTCGTCCAGGCCGTTGGACGACCGGAACCGTGTATCGGCCATCCCCAGCTGGCGCGCCCGGACGTTCATGGCGGCCTCGAACCGTGCCTCGGTCCCGCTCACCTGCTCGGCGAGTGCGATGGACGCGTCGTTCGCCGACTGCAGGAGCAG
Source organism: Actinomycetota bacterium (assembly GCA_030773935.1). Classification (GTDB taxonomy): domain Bacteria; phylum Actinomycetota; class UBA4738; order UBA4738; family HRBIN12; genus JALYMB01. Next base: position 4,098 of record JALYMB010000423.1, read on the forward strand.
CGCGTACAGGAGGTCGCGCACCATGATGCGCTCCCCCGGCACCAGCCCCAGCGTCGACAGGCCCGCCTGATCCGCCGGGAAGGTGGCGTCGGCCTCAACCGTGGTCATCTCGCTGAGGTCGGTACGCTCGAGGACCAGAAGCGCCGTCATGATCTTCGTGACGCTCGCGATGGGGCGTCGTTGATCGGGATCCTTCTGGAGCAGGACCTGTCCCGAGTCGAGGTCGGCCAGGATGGCCGAGCCCCTGGCGATCTGCGGCCGTGTCGACGCCGGGGCGGGGGTGGCCAGCGACGTGACGAAGGGCGAGGGCTCGCCGTCCGGCGGGACGGGGGTCGGCGGCGGAACCGAGCCCTGTCGGGTGCCGGCCACCCCCACGGCGGCAGGGATGGCGACGATCGCCAGTGCAACGGCCGCGACGCGCAGCCGCGGCGACCGCACGTCAGGCGCTCTGGATGTGGTCGCGGATGTTCGTCCGCAGCAATGCCTGCTTGAACTTGCGCGAGATCTTCGCGAGATCGGCGAGGGACTGTGATGCCGCCCGCCGCGCGTCGGGGTTCTTCTGACGCATCATCGGAGCCACGATCGTCTCGAAGAAGGCCGCCTCGCGCTCCTCGAAATGCTTGTACATCGTGAGATGTCGGGGCTCGACGCCGTACCGGAAGAAGTCCTTCACGATCGACAGCACGATGTAGTCGTCGCCGTCGTAGTAGATGGCGCTCTCGGGACCGTGGGAGCAGACGATCCCGTAGGACTCGAGATCCTTGATGCGTTCCTTCTCGATCCCGGTGGCTGCCGACATCTCCTCCAGGGACATCTGCAAGCCCGTCGGAGCCTCGGCGACCTCCTCCGAGACCTCCTCGGCGGGGGCCTCAACGGGCTCGCCGTCGGCGTCGAGCTCCACGTCCTCGTCGGCCTCCTGCTTGAGGAGCCGCTCCTTGATGACCTTGAGCGGCAGGTACTCGTCCCGCTGCATGCGCAGGATCGACTTCAGCGTGTCCAGATCCTGCGCGTAGAACTTGCGGTAGCCCGAGGGCGTCCGCTCGGGCTCGATCAGCCCCTCCGCCTCCAGGAAGCGGATCTTCGAGATGGTGATGTCGGGGAACTCGGTCTTGACCGCGACGAGCACCTCGCCGATCGACTGATAGTTGCGCGTCGCCATGTCCGCCTCACTCCCCTGCCCAGAAGAACACGAGCTTGAACTTCCCGATCTGCACTTCGTCGCCACGGGCCAGCTTCGTCTCCTCCACGGCCTCACCGTTCACGTAGGTGCCGTTGAGGCTTCCGAGGTCTTTCACGAAGAACGCGCGGTCGCGGCGATCGATCCGTGCATGCGCCCGCGACACCGTCACGTCGTCGAGGAAGACGTCGGACTTCGTGTCGCGGCCCACGGTCGTGGTTTCCTTCTCGATGAGGAACGTCGACCCGGCGTTGGGGCCACGCTTCACCAGAAGGAGAGCCTGACCGGGCTCCAGCTCATCGTGCGGGAACGGAAACTCGTCGGAACCTTCCTCTTCGGCCTCGACCGGGGTGAGGCCGAGGGTGCTGTCTGCATCCAGTTGAGCGCCGCACTGCGAGCAGAAGCGCGCGTCGTCGCGATTGGGATGTCCACAGCGCGTACAGAACAACCTCACGTCCCCCTCACATGCAGCCTCGACGCGACCTCCCGGCCGACGCCCGACCCTCGACCGTCGACACTGGGTGCACGGTATCGCAGCGGGCACGAGGGTTCAACCGATGGTATGGGGTCGCCTCAACCCTCGACCCGGGTGGCCCTCACCTGCCACTCGAGTCACATCGAGGGTTCAGACTTGGGGAGAGTGACTGGGGTGCAAGGTTCTACGGATCAAGCACCCGGCTCCTGCAGGAACGCCTGGTAGGCGGCCGCGTCCATCAGCCGATCGGCTTCCTCGGCATCGCCGGGCTCGACCAGGATCAGCCAGCCGTCCCCGTACGGCTGTTCGTTCACCAGCTCGGGCCGTTCGTCCAACAGGGGGTTCTTGTCGACCACCGTGCCGGCCACCGGGGCGTAGACATCGGAGACGGACTTCGTGGACTCCACCTCGCCGAAGGACTGATCGGCGGCGAGGGTCGTGCCGGCCTCGGGGAGGTCGACGTACACCACGTCGCCCAGGGCGTCCTGGGCGTAGTCGGTGATGCCGATCCGAACGCGACCGTCCTCGACGCGAGCCCACTCGTGTTGCCTGGTGTAGCGGACGTCCTTCGGATACTCCACGGTCCCCTCCTCGATCGGCGCCGGTCGGGCGCGCTCGTGGTCGATGAACCCACCTTCGGGCCCCGTCGTCAACCGCGGGTGGTGCGCGGCCGGGGACGGGAGGGCGACGGCGAGGCGATGGCGCGGCGGATATCGCCCAGGTACCACGCCGCCGCCAGGTAGGACTCCACGATGCCCACGGCGAACAGGACCCAACCGGCCGCGCGTGCGGCTGCGGCAAGGGGCAGCCCGAGGTTCCCCCAGGCGATCCAGGTGATGGACGTCATGAGGATGGCCGTTGCGCTCTTGCCCAGGAACCGGACGTCAACCCGCACCTTCCTGCCGGCCAGCAGGACCGCGCCGGCCAGCAGGACCGCGGCATCCCGAACGAGGATCGCCAGGCCGGCCCAGAGCGGCAGGGCGCCCCGCACGATGATCGCGACCAGGCCGGCGGCGACCGCGAGCCGATCGGCCACCGGATCGAGGATCTTGCCGACCTCCGAGACCTGGTTCGTCCGCCGGGCGACGTAGCCGTCCACCCAGTCGGTGGCGGCAACGCCGGCGAACAACAGCATCCCGGGCAGCTCGGTCCCCTCGTGCACGATCAGTCCCACGAACGCCGGGATCAGCAGGATGCGCATCAAGGACAGGGCGTTCGGAACGGTGAGGATGGCCGACGACGCCGGCTCGCGGCCTCCGGTGCTGTTCATCCGTCGGGCCGGCCGGATTCGAACCGGCGACCTTCTGTCCCCCAGACAGACGCGCTAACCAAGCTGCGCCACGGCCCGATGTCGCTTCGAGTGTATCGGCCGGCGGGCAGGCTGCGCGCCGGCTACCGGGCTGCCCCCCGCGTGCTGCGCCGGCGGGGGCGGAACTGCATCCGGATCGGCACGCCCTCGAAACCGAACGTGCGCCGCAGCCGGTTCTCGAGATACCGGCGATAACCCGCCGGCGGCTCCCGCACGCCGAACAGGACGAACGTCGGCGGCGCGGCCGACACCTGGGTCGCGTAGTGCACCTTGCCCGTTGAGCGAGGCGCCGGTCGCTCGGCGACCGCCTGTTGCATCAGCTCGTTCACCTTGGCGGTGGGCACCCGCGACCTCCACCGTCGGTGGAGGTCGGTGAGCACCCCGGGCAGGCGAGGGACACCCGTCCCGCGCAGAGCGGACGATCGCACCACGGTGGCCCTCGCGAAGAGGTCGACCTCCTCGCTCAACCGCTTGTACGTCCGGTCCTTGTCCTCGACGAGATCCCACTTGTTGGCGACCAGCTGGAGGCCGCGGCCGGCCTCCAGGACCCGCACGGCGATCTTCTTGTCCTCTGCGGTGAACCCCTCCGCGGCGTCGACGATCAGCACGGCGACGTCGGCGCGTTCGATCGCCTGCCCGGCGCGCACGAAGCTGTAGTACTCCACGCCCTGCACGCTGATCGCGCGGCGCATGCCGGCGGTGTCCACGAACCGTGCGGGGCCGTCGGGCCACCTGACCACCGCGTCTACCGAGTCGCGCGTGGTGCCGGACTCCTCGAAGACGACGCTGCGGTCCTCCCCCACCAGGCGGTTGAACAGGCTCGACTTGCCCACGTTGGGACGGCCGACGAGCGCGTAGCGCGGCTCGGGGATCGCGCCGTCGTCCTCCGGCGGCGCGTCCGGCAGGAGGGCCACGACCAGATCGAGCAGGTCGCCGCTGGAGCGTCCGTGCAGCGCGGAGACCCCGACGGGCTCTCCCAGCCCAAGGCGGTGCATCGTGGCCACGTCGGCCTCCTCACGGTCCGAGTCGACCTTGTTCGCGACGAGCACGACGGGCACCTTGACGCGACGCAATCGCCGGGCCAGTTGGGCGTCGGCCTCGGTGACCCCGGCCTGGACGTCGACCACGAGGATGATCAGGTCGGCATCGGCGACCGCACGGTCGGCCTGCTCGGCCACCAACGCCTCGATGCCGCGCGCGCCGTGCAGATACCCTCCCGTGTCCACCAGGCTGAATCGCCGCCCGCGCCACGACGTCTCGACCTCGATGCGGTCGCGGGTGACCCCCGGGCTCGGGTCCGCGATCGCCTCGCGATGACCGAACAGGCGATTGACCAGCGTGGACTTGCCCACGTTCTGGCGGCCGACGACGGCCACTCGTGGCACGCGGTCGGTCACGTGTTCGCTCGCACGATGGCGAGCGCCGACTCGAGGGTGGCGGCCGGCGTGGCATGCGTGGTATCGATGGGGATCGCGTCCGCTGCCGGGACCAACGGGTTCACGCGCGCATCCTCGGCGTCGCGCGCGCGGAGGTCGCGGGCCACCTCGCCGCCTGCCGCTTCACGTTCCTCGGAGCGGCGCGCCTCCCGCTTGACCGGATCCGCGTGCAGGAAGAGCTTCACGTCGGCCTCCGGGAACACCACGGTCCCGATGTCGCGTCCCTCCATCACCGCACCGTTCGCGCCGAGCGCACGCTGGGCCTCCCTCATCAGGGAACGCACCTGCGGGTGCCGGGAGGCGCGTGAGACGGCGGCGTCGACCTCGTCGGTGAGGAGCACCTCACTCGGGTAACCCTCGACCTCGAGCTCGGGCGGCGTCCCGTTCGCGAGTCGTACCCTCAACCCTCGGGTCAGCGCGGCGAGCGCCTCCTCGTCGTCGAGGTCCACGTGGTGGTCGAGGGCTGCCCGGGCGAGCGCGCGATACATCAGTCCGGTGTTGATGTACGGCAGGCCGAGGATCCGGGCCAGGGCCAGGGCGAGCGTGCTCTTCCCGCTGCCGGCGGCTCCGTCGATCGCGACGATGCGAGGTGGGCTCATCGCGCCTCGATCCGCGCCCCGAGGCCGTGGAGGGTGGCGACGAAGCCGGGGAAGGAGACGTCGGCCGCCTCGATGCCGTGGATCTCCGACGGTCCTGCGGCGGCGAGCGCCGCGACCGCGAACGCCATGGCCATGCGATGGTCGCC
>JALYMB010000424.1 GCA_030773935.1 Actinomycetota bacterium
GGAGGAGACAGCGTGACGATCGACGCCGATGCCGCCCGCGCCGAGTCGCGCCGCTACCTCGGAACCGTCGCCGAGACGATGCTCCGTGTACAGGCGGAATGCCTCGACGACGTGATCGGGGCGGCGGAGATCCTGGCCGGATCCCTCCGCGGCGGCGGCAAGCTCCTCATCTGCGGAAACGGCGGCAGCGCGGCCGACGCCCAGCATCTCGCCACCGAGTTCGTCAGCACGCTGACGCTTGATCACCCTCGCCCGTCCATCCCGGCGGTAGCCCTCACCACCGACACGTCGCTGCTCACCGCGATCGCCAACGATTTCGGGGTGGAACAGATGTTCGCGCGGCAGGTGGCGTCGATCGGCCGCGTGGGCGACGTCCTGATCGCCATCTCCACCAGCGGCGATTCCGCGAACGTCCTGCGTGCCGCCGAGGAGGCCCGGGGTCGCGGCCTCAAGACGGTTGCGCTCACGGGCGCCTCCGGCGGGAGGCTCGCCCCCCTCGCCGACGTCGCCGTCCGGATCCCCAGCGCGGTGACCGCCCACATCCAGGAGTGCCATCTGGCCGTCGAGCAGCTCCTCGCCCTGCTGGTCGAGCGCGAGCTCTACCCCCATCCGGCCTGAACCGAGCCTCATCCCGCTGCCCAGGCCGTGTCGGTGCCGGCCGTCACCATCGAGACATGACGGACCCGCTTCCCTTGACATCCGAACACCTGTTCGATAGCGTCGCCTTCCCGTTCGGCCCCTCCGGACGAAAGGACCGCGTGCTCGCCGAGCAGATCCGGACCGCGCTCGATCCCCGCGCTCCGCTTTCGGAGGTCACGTTCTGCGTGGTGGACCTGGAGACCACCGGCGGCTCACCGGTGGACTCCCGGATCACGGAGATCGGTGCGGTGAAGGTGCGCGGCGGCGAGCGGATCGGCACGTTCCAGACCCTCGTCGACCCGCGCGAGCCGATCCCTCCGTACGTCGCCGGGCTCACCGGGATCGACGACCGGTTGGTCGCGGGTGAGCCCCCGATCGAGCAGGTGGCCCCCGCCCTCGTGGAGTTCCTCCGCGGCAGCGTGTTCGTGGCGCACAACGCGGGCTTCGACTTCGGATTCGTGAACGCGGCCCTGTCACGCCTGGACTACGAGCCGCTGCCCGGGCCACCGGTGTGCACCGCCAAGCTCGCGAGACGTGTGGTCTGGCCCGAGGTGCCCAACGTGAGGCTCGCTACGCTCGCGCGGTACTTCCGCGCCCGCGTGCAGCCGGTGCATCGCGCGCTTCCCGACGCCGAGGCCACGGCGGAGGTGCTGCACGGCCTGATCGACCTCGGTGGGCGCCTGGGGATCCTCACCCTCGGCGATCTGCAGGAGGCGTGCCGCGCCCGCGGGCGGCCGAACTACGGCAAGATCCGCCTGGCCGATCACCTGCCGCACGGGCCAGGCGTCTACGTGTTCCGGGGCCGGGGCGGCCGGGTGCTGTACGTGGGCAAGTCCAAGGATGTGCGCACCCGAGTGAAGTCCTATTTCTACGGCGACACACGCAGGAAGGTCGATGCTCTCCTGACCGAGGTCGCGGCCGTCGACGCGGTCCCCTGTGATTCGGAGCTGGAGGCGCTGGTCGTCGAGGCACGCATGATCGCGGCCCAGGAACCACCGTACAACCGCCGCGGGAAGACCTGGCGGCGGTTCGCCTACCTGAAGGTGGACCCGGCGGAGGCCTTCCCGCGGATCAAGGTGGTGCGGGTCGCACGCGACGACGGCGCCACGTACCTCGGCCCGTTCGGCGGCAGCGCCCGGGCGCGACTGGCGAAGGAGGCGCTCGAGGAGGTCCTGCCGATCCGCCGCTGCACGACGACCATGGGCGTCCGCACCCGGTTCGCTCCGTGCGTGCTGGCCGATATCGGCCGTTGCTCGGCACCCTGCGACGGCCGCGTGGACCCCGAGCGCTACGGAGAGCTCGTCCGGCACCTCCTCTCCTCCCTGCAGAGGCCGGGCGGGCTCCTCGCGGCGCTCGAGACACGGATGGCGTCGCTCGCCCATCAGGAACGGTTCGAGGAGGCGGGCTTGGTCCGGGACCGGCTCCGCGCGTTGGCAGAGGCCCTGCGACGCGCGCGACAGGAGGCCTGGCTCGTTCGGGCTGGCGTGATGGTCCTGGTCACACCCCACGATGCGCGCGTGTGCCTGCGCGGTGCATGCGTCTCGGGCGGCGACACCCTCGGGCCAATCACGCTTCCCTGCCCGCCGGAGCGGGCCGACGAGCTCTCGGCGGTGCGTTCCTGGATCGCGGCGCAGCGGGACCTTCGGGTCGAGCACGTGGACGTCCCGCCCGCAGAGCAGGTCGACGGCGGCCGCGAGATCGCCCGTATTCTCGACTCTCGGTGCATGACGTCACCGTCGGAACACGACGGATCCGCCCCCTCCTACATCCGCACCCGATAGCGTCGCAGCTCAGGAAGGCCAGGTGTATCCGGGCGGCGGTGGGTTGCACATCTGGCGTGCGAGCGCGTCGAGCTGCTGGAGCTGACCGGCGTACGCGGGGTTCGACGACAGGTTCTGCAGCTCGAACGGATCGGCGTTCAGGGGGTAGAGCTCGGTCTCCCCGTTCACGTAGCGGATGTACTTCCACTGTCCGGTAAGGGTGCCGTACCCCGAGGTCCGCACACCGCAATAGGAAGGCGGGTTCGCGGTGGCCCCCTTCTGCAGATGCTCGAGCGGGAAGGCCGTCCTCCACGAGATGTTGGCGTTGGGCGACCCCAGCTGCGGCAACCAGGACTGCCCGTCGAATGGATACCCGGACGGAGCGGTCACCCCGGCGAGGTCGAGCACGGTCGGAGCGAAATCGGAGTTCAGCACCATGTGCGTGAACTCCACCCGGTTGGACAGGCCGGCCGTCAACGGGTCGTAGCGCACGACCATCGGCACGTGGATGGCCTCTTCCCACGCGGTCTCCTTCGCGGTCCAGCGGTGCGATCCGCCGGACAGGGAGTTGTCCGACGTGAACACGAACATCGTCGTGGACAGCTCACCGCGAGCGGCCACGGCGCTGACGACGTCGCCGATCTCTCGGTCGACCGAGAGCAGCGTCTGCTCCTGGAGCTTGCGCTTGCTGTCCCATCCGGCACCCGTCGCCGTGAGCCTCCGCACCCACGCGGGCTTGTCGGAGACGTCCTTCTCGCCGACGTTCTCCGAGCAGAAGGGCGGCAGACCCGTCTGGGGCGGGCAGGCACCGGGGGCGGCGAGGGTCAGCTTCTTGTAGCAGCCGGGTGGCGTCTGCCCCGCGGTGCAGGCCGGCAACGCGCTCGTGTCCCCCGGCGCGGGCGTGAAGGGTGCGTGGGGGGCGTAGGGCGCGAAGTACAGGAAGAAGGGCTTGCCCACGGGTGTCGACTGGACGAACTGCACCGCGTCGTTGCCAAGCACGGTCGTGGAGTAGTCCTGCGATGAGGACCCATGGGATACGGCCACTCCTTGGTCGTCCAGCGTGTAGTTGTAGTAGCCGATGCCGTTGATGAACGCGTGCCAGTAGTCCCAGCCCTGCCGTGGCTGGAGGCCGGTTGGATCGGTACTGGTCTTTCCGGCGTTCGATGTGTACTGGTTCAGGTACTTGCCCACCAGACCTGTGCGGTAGCCAGCGTCGTGCAGCCAGACGGCCAACGTGTTGCCCTCGTGTGGCTTGAAGGCCTTGAAACCACCGTAGGGCCTCGCCTGCGAGTAGGCGTTGTTCCACACCCCCGTGCGAGAGGAGATCTGGCCCGTCAGCGTCGTGGAGCGCGATGGGCAGCAGAGGGAGTTGGACACGAAGGCCTGCGTGAACGTCACGCCGCGGGTCGCGAGCAGGCTGCTCAGGTTCGGCATGTTCTCCATCTCGTCCCACCGCATGTCATCGGTGAGGATCACCACGACGTTGGGCGAAGTCGCAGCGGTGGCGGGCGTGGGCGCCGCGACCACCGCGATAAGCAGCAGGCCGAAGGCCGCAACCATGGATGAGCGTCGCATCATGAGAGTCCTTTCCCGGGGAAGATGCGTCTGGGTACGCCGGGACGGAGGATCTCGGTTCCCCTCTGCGGTTCCCCTCTGGGGTGCTCCTCGTCTAGGAGGGTTGCGACTGTAGGTCAGCGAGGGGTTTCCCGCAAGGGGAACCGCGCGTGACATCGATGGTCCGCGGACCGTTCGCGGATCCCGGACTTCCCCCCGTTCGTGGCATCGTTGGCCCTGCCATCCCGCGACAAGGAGGAGGAAGATCGGCGCCTGCTACCTCAGCGAGAACTCGGACTGCAACTTCAGGGTGGATACCACAGCATCGTCGCTCGCCGCCTTCCGCCGCATGGGAGACGACTCCCACTTCCAGCGCTAAGCCGCTTCCGGTACCGGGCCATCGGGGAGAGCGCCCACCGCCGCTAGACTGGCTGCCATGGAGCGGGCGGTGATCCTGGAGGGTGCACGGACCCCGATCGGGAAGTTCCTCGGGTCGTTCGCCGACACCGGCGCGGTCGAGCTGGGCACGCTGGCCGCGAGCGAGGCTCTGCGACGCGCCGATGTGGCGCCCGATCAGGTGGAGCAGACGATCTTCGGACATGCCCGGCAGGCGGGCAACGGTCCGAACACGGGGCGCCAGGTCTCGATCCACGCGGGGATCCCCCAGGACGTCAGCGCCTACAACGTCAACATCGCCTGCGGCTCGGGCATGAAGGCCACGCAGCTGGGGGCGCAGCAGATCATGCTCGGCGACGCCGAGGTGGTCCTGGTCGGGGGCATGGAGAACATGACGCGGGTGCCGTTCCTCCTGGACCGGTTGCGCCTGGGCTACCGGATGGGCGATGCCGAGGTGGTGGACGCCATGTACCGCGACGGTCTGCTGGATCCGCTCTGCGGCCTGATCATGGGCGAGACCGCGGAGAACCTCGTGGACATGTACGACATCGGCCGCCAGGAGCAGGACGAGTTCGCCCTGGAGTCCCAGCGCAAGGCCGAGGCCGGCAGGGAACGCCGAGCCGCCGAGATGTTCCCCGTCGAGGTGAAGCTCGGGACGACCACCGTCACCGTGAGCCAGGACGAACACCCTCGGCCGGCGACGACCATGGGATCGCTCGCCGGGCTTCCCGCGGTGTTCCGCGAGGGAGGCAGCGTCACGGCCGGCAACTCCAGCGGCATCACCGACGGCGCGGCCGCCATGGTGCTGATGGGCGAGGCGCGAGCGAACGCCGAGGGACGCCGGCCGCTGGCCCGCATCGTCGGCATGAGCTGGGCGGGCGTGGATCCCAAGATCATGGGCCTCGGGCCCGTGCCGGCCACGAAGAAGGTCCTGGAGCAGACCGGTCTCTCGCTCGCCGACATGGACGCGATCGAGATCAACGAGGCCTTCGCTGCACAGGTGATCGCCTGCGAACGAGAGCTGAAGTTCGACCGCGACAAGCTGAACCCCAAGGGTGGCGGCATCTCGATCGGTCACCCGATCGGCATGAGCGGGGCCCGCGTGCTCCTCACCCTGGCCTACGAGCTGCGCGAGCGCGGGCTCTCGCTGGGGCTGGCCACGCTCTGTATATCCGGCGGCCAGGGGCTGGCCGTCGTCCTCGAACGCGTCTAGGGGGTCCTCACGTGAGCGTCCACGCCGTCGTCCTGATCCAGTGCGAGATCGACGTGATCCCCGAGGCCGCGCAGGCGATCGCCGATATCGACGGCGTGTCCGAGGTGTACTCCGTCGCAGGTGAGTTCGACCTGGTGGCCATCGTGCGCGTGAGCGCCCACGACGATCTCGCCACGGTGATCCCCGGCGGCATCGGCAAGGTCGGGGGCGTCGAGCGTACCGAGACCCTGATCGCCTTTCAGGTCTACTCCCGGCACGACCTCGAGCGCCTCTTCTCGCTCGGCTTCGAAGAGAGCTAGCGTCAGCCTCCGCGGCTGGCCTTACGCGGCCCAGTCGATCGCGACCGGCAACGACGTGCGGCCCCATTCGGTGAGATCGCTCCTGTCGCGAGATGCGTACTTCTCCACGAGCAGCCGCCGCGCCGCCGCATCCTCCTCGGTCCCCGGCTCCACCACCCGCGCGCGCGTCGTGCGCTCCGCGTCGCCGATCCTCAACGTCACGATCGGCGAGGCCAGGATGTTTCGAACCCAGTCCGAACGGCTCCCACCGCCCGCCAGCAGGTAGACGGTCCCACCCTCCAGCGCGAACCAGATCTCGATCTCGTGCCGGTTTCCCGTGATCCGCCCGGTGGTGGCGAGATAGCAGAAGTCCAGGTCGGCGAGGTCCATCTACCGCACCGCCCAGATCACCAGCCCGACGACGACGACGACGGCCGCGACCAGCATGATCCAGTCGCCGCTCTTGATCCTGCCGGGCTGCTGGTAGTTGAAGCCCATCGGTCACCCCTCACACGCGGTAGTACTCACGGAATTTCTCCGGCGAGAGCCAGTAGATGTGCTGACGGACCGTGGAGGCATAGATGCGGGCCTCCGCGCCGTCGCTGCACGGGCGTTCGCCGACGACGTCCCCCTCGGGATCGCGGATCACGACTCGCCAGCCCGAGGGCGCGTCCTCGATGCGGACGTCGTAGCCGTTCTCCCCCGCCATTCGCTCTACCCCCGGCGGACGACGTTGCGTTCGAGCCGGTCAAGCGCGGCCCGCATGGTCCCGAAGATCGCCTCCCGGTCCAGCGTGAAGGCCGGCGACAGGTCCGCCAGGGTCTCGAGCGCCACCTCGAGGGCGCTGCCGGCCACCTCCGCGTCGCGGAGCGCGTCCACGAGGGTCACGGCATAGTCGGCGTTGAACGGTTGCCCGTCCCATGGACACTCGCCCCCGGAGGCCACGACCTGCTCGCCGAGGAATTCCCGTCCGTCGCGGCGACACGTTCCCTTGATCTTCACGCGCTCTCCTTCTGGGTGACGAGTTCCAGGACCCGCTCCGCGAGGGCGAACGGATCCACCGGCTTGACGAACCATGCGTCGGCGCCCGACCACCTGGCGAGCCAGGCATCGTGCTTGCGCTCGAGGAGGATCACGATGATCCCGTCGTAGGGCTCGGCCGCGCCCTCGCGCAGCTCCTTGGCGAGCGCGAAGGCGCCCGCGCGGGAGGCGATCTCGTCGGCCACGATCACCTCGGGCCGATCGCGCCGGGCGGCGCGGATACCCAGCTCACCGTCCCTGGCCGCGCGGAACCGCAGCTCGCTGCCGAGCGCACGCTCGATGCTGCGCACGGCCAGCGCGGTCAGCTCGCGCGACCGGGGATCGGGGGAGACGAGCAGGACGTCCACGCCGCGCATCCTATCGCGGGACCGGGGGCGCCTGGCCCCTCCGCCGTGCGTGGGCTACCCTCGGCGCGCGGAGGGGGGAGGCACGTGGAGAGCGTCGGCAAGGCGACGGTGGCCGAGTTCGTGGCGTCGTTCGCGCTGATCCTCGTCGGCGCCGGCGCGGTCATCGCCCAGGCCAACGGCCAGCTCGACCTGACGGGCGTCGCACTGGCGCACGGTCTGGTGTTCGCGATCATGGTGTCGGTCACCGCGCATCTGTCGGGAGGCGTCGTGAACCCGGCCGTCGCGATCGGGCTGTGGGTAACGGGCAAGCTCGGCACGGTGCGAGCCGCGGCCTATATCGCGGCCGAGCTTCTGGGAGCTCTGGGGGGCGCATTCCTGTTGAAGTTCCTGCTGCCGCCCGAGTCGTTCGGGCCCGGCGGCGGCGGGATGACGCTCGCGTCCTCGGTGCCCGCGGGCAAGGGCCTCCTGATCGAGGCGGTCGCCGCGTTTCTCCTGGTCTTCGCCGTCTTCGGCACGACGGTCGACGATCGAGGGCCCGCCAGAAGCGCGAGCCTCACGATCGGTCTGGTGGTCGCCGTCGATACGATGGCGTTCGGACCGTGGACCGGGGCCGCGATGAACCCAGCTCGCTGGCTCGGCCCGGCGCTCGCCACCGGCAACTTGGGCGATTGGTGGGTCTGGACCCTGGGACCGGTCGCCGGCGGGATCGTGGCCGCCGTGGTGTATTGGGTGGTGTTCCTCAAGGACCGGGAACCCGCGACCCCGTAAGGAGCGTCATGACCGATCTCTATCTCGACAGCGCCTCCGCCACCCCTCTCTCGGCCGCCGCGCGCGAAGCGATGCTGGCCTCACTCGACTGCTTCGGGGACCCCCTGCACATCCACGCCCCGGGACGTGAGGCGCGGCGGATCCTCGACGGCTCGCGCGATCTCGTCGCGGACGCGCTTGGCGCGCAGCCCGACGAGATCGTCTTCACGTCGGGGGGCACGGAGTCGGTGGCGCTCGCGATCTGGGGCGGCGTCCGGGCGGTGCGCGAGCTGGGTGCGAGGCTCGTCGTGAGCGCGGTGGAGCATCCCGCCGTCGGCGGCGTGTGCCACGTCCTTGAGAGCGACGGCTTCGAGGTGGTGATCGTGCCCGCGGACGAGTGGGGGCGCGTGGACCTCGACGTCTTCGCGTCGGAGGTTCGCAAGCCCGGGACCCTCCTCGCCAGCGTCCAGCACGCGAACCACGAGCTGGGGACGATGCAACAGATCGGGGAGGCATCCCGCCTGGCTCGCGAGGCGAAGGTCCTGTTCCACACCGACGCCTGCCAGACCGTGGGACGCCTGCCCGTGGACGTGAGCGCTCTCGGCGTCGATCTGCTGTCGTTCTCCGCGCACAAGTTCGGTGGTCCCGCCGGGGTGGGCGGTCTCTACGTGCGGCGTGGGGTGGGCATCACGGCCTACCCGTGCGGCGACGACCGCGAGCGCAAGCGGCGAAGCGGCATGGAGAACACGCCCGGTATCGCGGGGATGGCCGCGGCCCTCACGGCGTCGCTGGCGGAGATGCCGGACCAGGCGGCGCGACAATGGGGGCTGACCGCGCGCCTGCGCGACCGGATCGCGGAGACCGTTCCCGGGGCCCGCGTCCACGGACACCCCACGCACCGGACCCCGCACCTCGTGTGCTTCTCCGTGGACGGTCTCGACGCGCCGACGTTGATGATGGCCCTGGACGACCGGGGGTTCCGGATCGGCTCCGGTTCCATGTGCTCGGGCCTGCCCAGCGATCCCTCGCCCGTTCTCGACCGGATCGGCTTCCCCAACACGCCGGGCTTCCGCGTCGGTGTGGGATCGGACACCAGCGAGGCGGATGTCGAGGCGTTCCTCGACGTACTCCCGGTTCTCGCCGCTGAGCTCGAGAGCGTCGAAGCGGCCTCGACCGACGCGTTGGCTCGGTTCCGACCCCCGGGCGAGTAGGGACCTAGGAGACCTTCCAGGTGTCGCCGCCGTGCAGCAGCGCATGGAGGTCGCCCTTGCCGAGTCGCTCGGTGGCCCGCTGCGTCTGGGCCGCCACGGCCTCCCCGTACACCGACCGCTCGAAGTTGCGGAACACGCCGATACAGGTCGGCTCGGTCGGCCCGTGAGACAGATGCGCGAGCGCGAACGGCAGGGAGGGCCTCCCGTCGACGTCGTGCACGACGATCCGGTCCTGCGGGGTGGCGGCGGTGTCGGTGATCACGAGCCGGCCGTTCTCGCCGACCGACACGCAGCGGTTGCCTCCGTCGAAGACGATCGGCTCCCCGTCCTCCAGGCGGATCTGGTTCTGGGAACCGGTGGTCTTGTCCCGCAACAGGTCGAACGCCCCGTCGTTGAAGACGTTGCAGTTCTGATAGATCTCCACGAACGACGAGCCCTGGTGCTGCGCCGCCTGTCGAAGCACGTCGGTCAGATGCTTGCGGTCGTTGTCGATCGTACGGGCCACGAAGGTTCCCTCGGCGCCCAGCGCCACCGCGATCGGGTTGAAGGGATGGTCGACCGATCCGAACGGCGTGGATTTCGTGACCTTGCCCTCCTCGCTCGTCGGCGAGTACTGGCCCTTGGTGAGGCCGTAGATCTGATTGTTGAAGAGCAGGATCTTCAGGTTCACGTTGCGGCGCAGCGCGTGGATCAGGTGGTTGCCCCCGATCGAAAGGCCATCGCCGTCCCCCGTGACGACCCAGACCGACAGGTCGGGACGCGCGGTGGCGATCCCGGTCGCCAGCGCCGGCGCGCGTCCGTGCACCCCGTGCATCCCGTAGGTGTCCATGTAGTAGGTGAAGCGGCCGCTGCAACCGATCCCGGAGACGAACACCGTCTTGTGCGGCTCGATACCGAGCTCCGGCATGAGACCCTGCACGGCCGACAGGATCGCGTAGTCCCCGCACCCGGGACACCACCGCACCTCCTGGTCGGCGGTGAAATCCTTCTTGCTCAGCGTTCCCACGGTTGCCTCCACGTCACTCATCGAGCACCCGCAGGATCTCCTGTTCCAGTTCCTCGGCGGCGATCGGGAGGCCCTGGACCTTGTTGAACCCACGTGCGTCCACCAGGAACCGCGCGCGGACGAGCAGGGCGAGCTGTCCCAGGTTCATCTCGGGGATCAGCACCTTGGGGTAGCGCTTCACGACGTCCTCGGTGTTCGCGGGGAATGGGTTCAGATGGCGGAGCTGAGCCGTGGCCACCTTGCGTCCGGCTTCTCGCGCCCGCCGCGCCGCCGCCCGGATCGTGCCCAGCGAGGACCCCCATCCCAGGACCAGGAGCTCCGCATCACCGTCGGGGTCCTCGACATCGAGCGGCGGGATGTCGGCAGCGATGCCTTCGACCTTGTCGCGGCGCAGGTGGGTCATGCGCTCGTGGTTTCCCGGGTCGTAGCTGATGTTGCCGGTGTCCTCCTCACGTTCCAACCCACCGATCCGATGCACGAGCCCTGGGGTTCCCGGCACGGCCCAGGGTCGCGCCAACCGCTCGTCGCGAGCGTAGGGCAGGAAGCCGTCGCCGTTGGTCTGGGCGAAGTTCGCATCGATCACCGGCAGTGAGCCCACGTCGGGGATCTTCCAGGGCTCGCTGGAGTTGGACAGGAACGTGTCGGACAGCAGGATCACCGGCGTGCGGTAGCGCACGGCGATCCGGGCGGCCTCCAACGCCGCGGCGAAGCAGTCGGCCGGGGAGGAGGCCGCCACGATCGGCATCGGCGACTCGCCGTGGCGACCGAACATGGCGAGCAGGAGGTCCGTCTGCTCGGTCTTCGTGGGCAGACCTGTGGACGGCCCGGCGCGCTGCACGTCGACGATCACCATCGGCAGCTCCATGATGACCGCCAAGCCGATGGTCTCGGCCTTCAGGTCCATGCCCGGACCGCTGGTTCCGGTCACCGCCAGCTGGCCGGCGAAGGCCGCGCCGAGCGCCATGTTGGCCGCCGCGATCTCGTCCTCGGCCTGCAGCGTGACCACGCCGAAGTTCTTATGGCGGCTGAGCTCGTGCAACAGCTCCGAGGCCGGCGTGATGGGATAGCTGGCGTAGAGCAAGGACAGACCGCTGCGGTCGGCCGCCGCGATCAACCCCCAGGCGAGTGCCGTGGAGCCGGCGATGTTCCGGTACGTTCCGGGCTCGGCGGGAGCGGCGTTCACCTTGTAGCTGTGGGCGAACAGCTCGGTGGTCTCGCCGAAGTTGTAGCCGGCCTTGAAGGCCGCGACGTTGGCGTCGAAGATCTCCTGCTTGCCGCCGAACTTCTTCTCCAGCCATCCGATCGTGGTCTCGGTGGGCCGGTCGAACATCCAGCTCACGAGGCCCAGCGCGAACATGTTCTTGGCGCGCTCGGCCTCCTTCTTCCCGATGCCGACGTCCTCCGTGGCCCGAAGGGTGATGGAGGTCATGGGCACCTTGAAGACCTGGTAGCCGTCGAGGGTGCCGTCGGTGACGGGGTCGGACGTATAGCCGGCCTTCTCCACGTTGCGTTGCGTGAAGGCATCCTCGTTGACGATAACGATGCCGCCCCCAACCACCGTGTGCAGGTCGGCCTTGAGGGCCGCCGGGTTCATGGCGACGAGGACGTCGGCGTGGTCGCCGGGCGTGGTGATGTCGGTGGAGGCGAACTGGATCTGGAAGGCCGAGACCCCGTGCACCGTCCCGGCCGGCGCCCGGATCTCGGCCGGGAAGTCGGGGAGGGTCGCCAGGTCGTTGCCGAGGACGGCGGTGGCGGAGGTGAACCGGTCCCCCGTCAGCTGCATCCCATCACCTGAGTCGCCGGCGAACCGGATCACGACGCGTTCTTTGATCTCGACGGTCTTGGTCATCCCTATGCATCGGCCGGAGTCGACCCGGCCTCAAGGCTCCTCATGGTTTCCAGGGGTTGCGGGACCTACACATCAAGGGTACCGCGCTCCCCGACGTTCAAAGGTTGCATCCCGTACATTCTCCGCATGCAGACCAGACAACTGGGGTCCCAGGGCCCCGAGATGAGCGTGATCGGCTACGGGGCGTGGGAGGCGGGCGGCGCCGACTGGGGCCCCAACGAGTCCGAGGAGGTCGTGATCGAGGCGATGCGCGCCGCGCTGGCCGCCGGGATCGACTGGATCGATACCGCCGAGGTGTATGGGGACGGCGTCTCGGAGAAGCTGGTGGGTCGCGCGATGGCCGGGCGCCGCGACGAGGCGCTGATCGCCTCGAAGGTGGCGCCGGCCCCCGAGGGGTCCGGCTTCCGTCCCGAGCAGGTCCACGCGGCCTGCGATGACAGCCTGAGCCGATTGGCCACCGACCGGATCGACCTCTACCAGCTGCACTGGCCCGACGAGACCGGCATCCCGCTCGAGGAGACGTGGGGCGCGATGGCCGAGCTCGTCCAGGCCGGGAAGGTCCGTTTCGTGGGCGTCTCGAACTTCGATCGGCCGCGGATCGAGCGGTGCCTGTCGATCCGGCACGTCGATTCCCTGCAACAGGAGTTCTCCATGCTGGCGAGGGAGGAACGCGAGTTGTTCCGCTGGTGCGGCGGGGCGGGGATCGGGGTGCTTTCGTATTCACCCCTGGGGGCCGGCCTGCTGACGGGGGCGATCGCGGCCGGCAGCACCTTCGGGGACTGGCGGGGCGAGGCGACCGAGGGGTTCCTGACCGACGTGCCTGGATCGCTCGTGGTGGTCGAGCGGCTGCGGCCGGTGGCGGACCGGCTCGGGATCACGCTGGCGCAGCTGGCGCTGGCATGGAACATCGCGCAGGCCGGCGTGACGGCGGCGATCGCCGGGAGCCGGGATCCCCACCACGTGCGCGCCAACGCGGCGGCCGGAGACATCACGTTGGACGAGGCGACCCTGGACGAGCTGGAGGAGCTGCTCGCGGGCTAGATCGCCCGCAGATGGCCACGGCCCGGCTCCGCCGGCTCCTCGGCGGCGGACTCCGGCGCAGCCCGATCGTCAGGTCCGGAGGCCGGAGCGAGCTCCCGCGCCGGCTCCCGTGCCGCGATCCAGTGCGTGAACTCCTGGGCCGGGATCGGGCGGCAGAGGAAGTACCCCTGCGCGATGTCGCAGCGCTGCTCCGCCAGCTGATCCCAGGCGGCCTGGGTCTCCACCCCCTCGGCGACCACCCGCAGACCCAGGTTCCTCCCCAGCTCGACGGTGGCCCGTACGATCATGGCGTCGTTCGCGTTCTCGTGCATGTTCATCACGAAGGACCGGTCGATCTTGATCTCCCCGATCGGCAGTCGCTTGAGATAGCTGAGCGACGAGTAGCCGGTCCCGAAGTCGTCGATGGACAGCATCACGCCGATCTTCGAGAGGCCGGCGAGAACACCGAGGGACCGCCCGCTGTCGGTCATGAGGAAGCTCTCCGTGAGTTCCAGGGTGAGGAACCGAGGCGGAACCCCCCACCGCTCCAGGAGCTGGCCGACCACGTCGGGCAACTGAGGATCGAGCAGGCTCCGCGGCGACAGGTTCACCGCCACCTCCAGCTGCATCCCGGTGTGCGACCACTGATGCCACTGCCGGAGCGCCTCGTTCAGGACGAACTGGGTGAGCGGCCGCAGCAGCACGGTTCGCTCCACCAGCGGGATGAACTCATCCGGCGGGACCAGCCCGCGCTCCGGGTGCTGCCAGCGGATCAACGCCTCCACTCCCGTCACCCGTCCGTCCGACAGGCGCGCCTTCGGCTGGTAGTGAAGGAAGAACTCCTCGTTGTCGATCGCCGGGCGCACCTGACCGATCAGCGTGAGGCGGCTCGGACTGTTCTTGTCCAGCGTGGGCGAGTAGACCTCGTAGCCGCCGCCGGATTCCTTCGCCGCATACATCGCAACGTCGGCCCGGCGGAGCAGCGTCTCCACGTCGTCGCTGTGCACGGGATACGTGGCGATGCCGATGCTTGCGGAGACGTCCAACGCGATGCCCTCCACCACGACGGGATGCTCCATCTCCTCCATCAGGCGCTCCGCGACGCGGATCGCGATGTGATCCTCGGAGAGCTCGGGGAGCACGACACCGAACTCGTCGCCGCCCAGACGCGCCATCAGGTCCCCGGGGCGCAGGACGCTCGACAACCTCGGGCCGATCTCCTGCAGCAACAGGTCGCCGTAGTGGTGGCCCAGGGTGTCGTTGATCTCCTTGAAATGATCCAGATCCATGATCATCACGGCCAGCGTCGAGCCATCCCTCTCGGCCTCCGCGATCGCCTCCTGCAACCGCCGCTGGAACAACGTTCGGTTCGGCAGACCCGTCAGGGCGTCGTGCATGGCCTGGTATTCCTTCTCACGCTCACGTTGCGCCAGCTCGTCGGTGGCCACCTGCAGCGAGTGGGTGCGGTGGAACATCTGCCACGCGAACGCCAGCGGCGCGATGAACACGCCGACCGCCAAGATCCCGTTCTCCACGAAGGACGTCGCCACGAGCACGCTGAACAGCGCGAGACCCAGGTAGCTCACCAGGAACTCGCCGAAGACACCGACGTGCATGTCGCGAAGGATCCTCTTCAGGCGTTGGCGCGACTCCAGGTGGAAGTACCACGCCACCAGGAGCGCGTTCACGGTGTACCCGAGCAGGGTGGCCATGATGACGGCGCTGCACAGGACCCACCAGTCCGCCTTGAGACTGCCCGCCACGTGATGGAACACCAACCCCTCCATCAGCACCGACAACGCGATCTGCGCCCGGATGAACAGCGACTTGGCCAGCGGCAGCTGCCGGTGCAGCTCCCGCTTGTCGCTGGTGCCGAGCAGCGCGATCGCGGCGGCGACCGGAGGTGGGTAGATCAGTGCCACCGCGAGCTGCAGAGGGAACGACAGGCTGAAGTTCAGTTCCACGGATGTCGGGACCGGCATCAGATCCACCATCGCGATGGCCGCGATCCACACGAGCAGCAGGGGCGTACCGAACTGCAGCGGGTCGCGCACGTACTCGAAGAGGATCCACGCGATCAGCGGGGCGGCCACCGCGAGCTCGTAGATCTTGGTGACCGTGCGCCGCCGGCGCGGGTCGGTCACGCGGATCTCCTCAACCGTCGACATGGCCCGCCACCTCCGCCATGAGATCGCCCGGATCGTCGGCTCGGCGCCGGCGCCCC
>JALYMB010000425.1 GCA_030773935.1 Actinomycetota bacterium
CGCGCGCTCCCGGGCGCTGTCAGAGCTGGCGACGCAGCTCGGCCTGCCACAGGCGCCGTTGCGGATCGAGTGCTACGACATCTCCAACCTGGGCCCGACGGACACGGTGGCCTCCATGGTGGTGTTCGAGGACGGCCTGCCGAAGCGATCCGATTACCGGCGCTTCGAGATCAAAGACGTCCGGGGCCAGGACGATTTCGCCTCCATGGAAGAGGTGATCCGCCGCCGCTTCACCCGTCTGCAGCGGGAGCGGGACGGGTCGGAGGGCGTTCGCCGGCGGTTCTCGTATCCGCCGGCCCTCGTCGTGATCGACGGGGGCCGGGGGCAGCTGTCGGCAGCCACGCGGGCGCTCCGCGAGGTGGGGTATCAGGTCCCGGCGATCGGCCTGGCGAAGCGCCTGGAAGAGGTCTACTTCCCGGACTCGCCGGAGCCGCTGCTGATCCCTCGCGGCTCCGAGGCGTTGTTCGTCCTGCAGCACATCCGTGACGAGGCGCACCGGTTCGCCGTGACGTACCACCGCCAGAAGCGCGAACGGCGCGCCCTGCAGAGCCCGCTGGACGACATCCCGGGCGTCGGGCCCGCCCGGAAGCGTGCGCTGCTGAAGCGCTTCGGCTCGCTCGCGCGGGTGCGGGCCGCAGAGCCCGTGGTGATCGCGCAGACGCCCGGGATCGGCCCCGACCTCGCTCGCTCGATCCACGATCACCTGCACGGTGCACCCGACGAACGGCGGCAGAGCGCATGAGCGCGGAGCGCGTCGTCGCCCTCCTGCCGGCCGATCCGTCGGAGGCGCCCGGGTTCACCATCATCACGGGTCTTTCGGGCGCGGGCCGGTCCGAGGCCGCGAAGTGTCTGGAGGACCTGGGGTACTTCGTCGTGGACAACCTGCCGCCGGCGCTCCTGGCGAAGATGGCCGAGCTCGCCTCCCGTCCCGGCGGTCCCGCCCGGGTGGCCATCGTCGTGGACGCCAGGGGCGGCGTGTTCTTCGGCGAGCTGTCCAAGGCTCTCGAGGAGCTCCGGCAGCTCAACATCGGCTACCGCATCCTGTACCTGGAGGCCTCCGACGACGCGCTCGTGAACCGGTACGAGGCCACGCGCCACCGCCACCCGCTCGCGCCCGCCGACCGCGTGGTGGAGGGGATCCGCAAGGAGCGTCTGATGATGGAGAGCCTGCGTGGCGAGGCGGATCTGGTGGTCGACACCTCCGACCTGAGTCCTCACGAGCTTCGGGACCGGATCCGTGAGCTGTTCGCCGACGCACCGCCCGAATCGGGCCTGCAGGTCTCGCTGATCTCGTTCGGATTCAAGTACGGCGCCCCGCGCGACGCCGACATGATCCTGGACGTCCGCTTCCTGCCGAACCCGTACTGGGAGGCCGAGCTGAAGGACCTCTCCGGGACCGACGCCGAGGTACAGAGCTTCGTCGGCGGCCAACCCTTGTACCGTGAGTTCATGACGCAGCTGGAATCTCTCCTGGACATCACGGTCCCGGGCTTCCTGGCCGAGGGCAAGGCGTACCTCACCATCGCCGTCGGCTGCACCGGAGGGCGCCACCGCTCCGTGGTCGTCGTCGACGAACTGGCGGGCGCCTTCCGTGGCCGGGGACTCCCGGTCACCGTCGAGCACCGAGATCTGGATCGCGGCTGACCATGGGCATCCCCTCGTCCGGACAGGTCCGACGGGTCGTGGAGCAACAGGCTGCCGCCGTGAGGGACGCCCTGCGAGGGTCCCCCGGCGACCCCACCCGGCCCACGGCGATCCAGCGCTCCCGCTCTCGTCGAGCGCTCCGGCGCGAGGTTCGGACCCAGCAGGAAGGGCTGAGCCGCACGTGGATGTTCACCGGTCGCCGTGATCGCCTCCTCGGCGGTCTGGCCGGCGTCGCGGTCGCCGCCGCCGCCGCCATCATCATCTGGCTGGGCGGAGGAGAGGGTCCCGTGGGTGCGACCGGCTATTCGCCCTCCGCAACGCCGAGCGTCGCGCCGACGCCTTCGGCCTCGGCGAGTCCCCAGCCCACCGCGACCCGGGCACCCAGCCCCAAGCCGAAGCCCAAGCCGGACCCCAAGCCCAGGTCCAACTCCGGAGCGGGCGTCACCTCCGATCCGTCCGGCGGGACCTCCAGCTCGGGTGGGACGGCCACTTCGTCGCCCAAGCCGGATCCCAAACCGTCCCCCAAGCCGGATCCCGACCCCGAGCCGAGCCCCACCCAGACGAAGCCGGGCCCCACGAAGTAGCCGGCGGCCCGCGCGCGAACGGGGAACGCCGCTGTGCCCGGTCGAGCGGACGACGCAGCGGCTAGCATGGGATCGGCCCCACCCTCGAGGAGGATTCCCATGACGGTCAAGATCGGCGTGAACGGCTTCGGCCGCATCGGCCGCAACTTCTTCCGTGCCGTGAAGAAGCGGGATCTCGACTTCGACTTCGTCGGTGTGAACGACCTGGGCGACGCCGCCACGCTCGCGCACCTGTTGAAGTACGACTCGGTGCACGGACGCTACGCGGGGACGGTCGAGATCGGCGGGAGCGGTTTGCTGATCGACGGCGACGAACTGCGCGTCCTCGCCGAGCGCGATCCCGCGAACCTCCCCTGGAAGAAGCTCGGGGCGGAGATCGTGATCGAGTCCACCGGGCTGTTCACCGACCGGGACAAGGCGGCCGCGCACCTGGAGGCCGGCGCGCAGAAGGTCGTGATCAGCGCCCCCGCCAAGGGCGAGGACGTCACGATCGTGATGGGCGTGAACGATGAGGCCTACGACCCCGCGAACCATCATGTGATCTCCAACGCAAGCTGTACCACCAACTGCGTCGCGCCCATGGCCAAGGTGCTGGACGAGACCTTCGGGATCGAGCAGGCCTTCATGACCACGGTGCACGCGTACACGAACGACCAGAACCTCCTGGACCTCCCGCACAAGGACCTGCGTCGTGCACGCGCGGCGGCGGTGAACATCGTGCCGGCCTCAACCGGTGCGGCCAAGGCCACCTCGCTGGTGCTGCCACAGCTGAAGGGCAAGATGGACGGGTTCGCCCTGCGCGTGCCGGTGCCGGACGGTTCGGTGACCGACCTCGTCGCCACCGTCGGCCGCGAGGCCACCGTGGACGAGGTGAACGCGGCGTTCGAGGCCGCGGCCCGGAGCGGGAGCCTCGCCGGCAAGCTCGTCTACACGGAGGACCCGATCGTCTCCAGCGACATCGTGGGTTCCGACGCGTCCTGCACGTTCGACGCGAAGCTCACGATGGCCATGGGAACCACGGTGAAGGTCATCGGCTGGTACGACAACGAGTGGGGCTACTCGAACCGACTCGTCGATCTCGTCCAGCTCGTCGCCGGGAAGCTGTGACGCTCCGCACGCTCGACGACGCCGGCGACCTTGCCGGTCGACGCGTCTTCGTCCGCGCGGACTTCAACGTCCCCCTGGACGCCGGCGTGGTCGCCGACGATCTGCGGATCCGTGCGACCGTGCCCACGCTCGGCGAGCTGCTGGACCGCGGCGTGTCGCTGGTGCTGGCCTCGCACCTCGGGCGTCCCGAGGGAGGGCCACAGGAGGACCTCCGCCTGGCTCCCGTGGCGGACCGGTTGGCCGAACTGCTGGGTCGCGAGGCGCTCGACGAGGTCGTCGGCGGCCACGTCGAGGCCGTCACGAACCACCTCAGCCCCGGCGAGGTCGTGCTCCTCGAGAATCTCCGGTTCGATCCGGGTGAGGAGGCGAACGACGCCGCGTTCGCCGGGCGCCTGGCGGAGCTCGCCGACGCGTACGTGGACGACGCGTTCGGAGCCGCGCACCGCAGGCACGCGAGCGTGTCCGCCCTGCCCGAGCTGATGCGCGCGAGCGGTCGGCCCGTCATGGCCGGCCGCCTGGTACAGCGCGAGGTCGACGTCCTGGGTCGGCTGCTTGCGGGGCCCGACCAGCCCTACGTCGCGGTCCTGGGCGGCGCGAAAGTCTCCGACAAGCTGGGTACGATCCGGGCCCTGGCCGACCGCGTGGACGCCATGTTGATCGGCGGCGCGATGGCCTTCACGTTGATCGCCGCCGAAGGGGGAGAGGTGGGCCGGAGCCTCGTCGAGCGCGACCGCTTCGCGGAGGTGCGGGAGGCGCGGGCGTATGCGAAGGAGCGAGATGTCCTGATCGAGGTTCCCCAGGACGTGGTTGCCGCACCGAAGATCGCCGCCGATGCCGATCGTCGAACCGTGCCGGCCGCCGACATCCCGCGCGACCTGATGGGTCTGGACATCGGACCACGGACCGTGGAGGACTTCGCCGGGATCATCGCCGAGGCCAAGACGATCCTGTGGAACGGTCCCATGGGTGTCTTCGAGCTGGAGCCCTTCTCGGCGGGCACGCGAGGGGTCGCCACGGCCATCGCCGGTGCCGACGCGTTCACCGTGGTGGGGGGCGGCGACAGCCTGCTCGCCGTGAGGAGAGACGGGATGGACGGCGCCTTCGACCACCTGTCCACGGGGGGAGGCGCGTCGCTCGAGTTCCTCGAGGGCAAGGCGCTCCCCGGTATCACCGTTCTGGAGGACTGAGTGCCCGACACACGGCAGCCCGGCAGGCGTCCGCTCATCGCGGCGAACTGGAAGATGCACAAGACCCACCTGGAGGCGATCCAGGCCGTTCAGAAGTTGAGCTACCTCGTGGACCGGGACGATTGCGAACGCGTGGAGGTGGTGGTGTGCCCGCCGTTCACGGCCCTGCGAACGGTCCAGACCCTGATCGACGGCGACCGCCTCGGGTTCGGACTCGGTGCCCAGAACGTCTACCCCGAGGAGAAGGGGGCGTTCACCGGCGAGGTCTCGCCGCTGATGCTGCAGGCGTTGAAGTGCGGGTACGTGATCGTGGGCCACAGCGAGCGGCGCCAGTTGTTCGGCGAGGACGACGCCGTCGTGAACAAGAAGGTGCGCGCGGTCTTCGCCCACGAGATGACGCCGATCCTCTGTGTCGGAGAGACCCTGGACGAACGGGAGGCCGGTGGCACGGAGACGAAGGTGACCCAGCAGGTGAAGCGAGGCCTCGACAACGTGGCGCCCGAGGAGGCGGGGGCGATCGTGATCGCCTACGAACCCATCTGGGCGATCGGCACCGGACGGAACGCCGAGCCCGCGGATGCCGGATCCGTGGTCGAGACCGTCCGTGCCGTGCTCGCGGAGCGGTTCGACGACGACGTGGCTCGTAGCGCCCGGGTGCTGTACGGCGGCAGCGTGAAGCCCGGCAACATCCGCGACTTCATGGCCCACCCGGAGATCGACGGCGCCCTCGTGGGAGGCGCGAGCCTGGAGCCCGAGGACCTCGCCTTGATCGTGAAGTACCGGTAGGGGGACGCGCGTGCACGAGTTGCTCTACGTCTGTCTCGACGGACTGGGGGACGACCCGATCCCGGAGTTCGACGGTCAGACCCCGCTGGAGGCGGCCGCGACGCCGGCGCTGGACGAGCTCGCGCGACGCGGGCGCACCGGCGTGGTCACCACGGTGGGCGACGGCATCGCACCGGAGTCCGACATCGCCGTGTTCGCCATCCTGGGCTACGACCCGCGCGAGGAGCATCCCGGCCGGGGCGTGGTCGAGGCGGTCGGCTCGGACATGGAGTTCCACGACGGCGACCTGGCGTATCGGGTGAACTTCGCCACCGCGGAATGGCCGCACATCGTGGATCGGCGTGTCGGTCGCGATCTCAGGTCTGAGGAATCGGAGGCGCTCGCAGAGGAGGTGAACCGCACACTCTCCCTGCCGAACGCTACCTTCACCTTGAAGGCGACGGTCGAGCATCGCGGCGTCCTGGTGATCCACGCCGACGACGGCCCGCTGTCCGCGGAGGTCACCAACACCGACCCCGCGTACCGCAAGGAGGGTTCCCTCGGCGTTGCGCTCGAGACCTTCGAACCGGAGGTTGCGCGCTGCGAGCCGATCGTCGACACGGAGGCCGCGCACCGCGCCGCCGATCTCACGAACACCTTCGTCGAGAGCGCCGCCAGGATCCTCGAGGCCTCCGAGGTGAATCGGGAGCGGAGGAAGGCGGGCAAGCTACCGGGCAACCTGATCCTCACGCGCGACGGCGGCGATCACCTGCCGAAGCTGCAGACGATCCGGGAACGGTTCGGTCCGGCGTGGGGGTGCTTCGTGGAGATGCCGGTCGAACGCGGCATCGCGAAGATGCTCGGCATGGTGCCCGTGGCGGCGCCGCGGTTGCAGATCGATGCCCCCTTCGACGTCGCCGTGCAGCAGTTCGCGGGGTGGGCGCAGCTGGCCATCGAGGCTCTGGCCGGCTTCGACGCGCTCTACGTCCACATCAAGGGTCCGGATGTGCCGGCTCACGACGGTCGCGCGGGGGACAAGCGTGAGGTGATCGCCGCTATCGACGCGGGCTTCTTCGGCGAGCTCCTGCCGTCGCTGGACCTGTCGCACACCATCGTCGCCGTCACCGCCGATCATTCGACCTCGTGTGTGCGCAAGGCCCACACAGCCGACCCCGTTCCCCTCGTCGTGAGTGGCGCCGGCGTGAGCCCGGACGGCTCCCTCACGTTCGGGGAACGGGCCTGCGCGGAAGGCTCCCTCGGCTCGCTGCGCGGTGTCGGAATCTTGCCCCGACTCACCGACCTGATGCGGGCATGAGGCTGGGAGACGGCCAGCCGGGCCCATCCCAAATCTGGGCGCAGCGTCGTATAGTTGGTGGCGCCGAACCGCGGGCGACCCCCGGAGCGGCGCCGCGTGCTGTCGCCGCGAAGGGAAGAGAGGGTGCTGCATGGCGCAGGTAGGCACCACTGAGCAGCCGGTCACCGCAGGAGGGCGGCGCCCCGCCGGGGGTGAGATCACCGCCGACGTGGTCGGGCGTTCACCCGGACAGCTCTTCTGGCGCCGGTTCCGCAAGGACAGGTTCGCGCTCGCCGGCGTCATCGTCATCGTCGTGATCGTCCTGCTGGCGATCGCGGCCCCCTACATCGAGCGGCACATCGCGGGGCACGACAAGAACAACGTGGACCTGCACTCCCTCGACGAGTTCGGTCTTCCCGGGGGCCCCAGCGGGCAATACTGGTTCGGGGTGGACGAGGCCGGGCGGGATCTCTTCGTCCGGGTGATCTACGGAGCCCGGACCTCGCTCACGATCGCCGTCGTCGCGACCGGGATGTCCGTCGTGATCGGGGTCGTGCTGGGTCTGCTGTCCGGTTTCTACCGGGGAAAGCTCGACACCTTCATCTCCCGGTTCACCGACGTCGTGCTCTCCCTGCCGGTCCTGCTGCTCGCCCTGGGTCTGGTGTCGGCCTGCGGCATCTCGAAGGAGGGGTGCTTCGGCGGCCTGCTGAAGCCGGGCTTGACCCTGGTGGCCATCGTGATCGGGCTGTTCAGCTGGCCGTACATCTCGCGCATCGTGCGAGGGCAGGTGCTCTCGCTGCGCGAGAAGGAGTTCGTGGAGGCGTCCCGGTCCCTGGGCGCCAGCAACTGGCGCATCGTGTTCCGCGAGATCCTGCCCAACGTGGCCGCGCCCATCATCGTGTACTCGACCCTCATCATCCCCAACAACGTCCTGTTCGAGGCCTCGCTCTCGTTCCTGGGCGTCGGCGTGCCGCAGGAGACGCCCTCGTGGGGGCGGATGCTGTCCGACGCGAGCGGCCACATCGAATCGTGGTGGATGATGCTGTTCCCCGGCCTGTTCCTGCTGATGACGACCCTGGCCTTCAACCTCGTTGGCGACGGTCTCCGCGATGCCCTCGATCCCCGGGACTCCCGTTGACCGTATGCACAGGAGGGAACGTACGAACGTGAAAGGGGGCAGGGCGTACGGCAGGGATCCACACACACGGTTCCGACACAGAACGTCGATCCGATCCAGATCTCCGATGAGAGGGGGGTTGCAATGAAGCGAACGATCCGATTCATCGCCCTGGTGGCGGTACTCGGGCTGGTGGGCGCCGCGTGCGGCGACAACGGCTCCGAGACTCCTCTGGCCAGTGGCGGCGCCAACACGGGCGAGGCCGTCCAGGGCGGCACGCTGCTCATGGCGCAGATCAGCGACGTCTACAGCGCGTTCGACCCGCAGAAGGAGTACTCCACGGTCACGTGGGAGTACTACCGGTGCTGCCTGCTCCGCACGCTGCTCAGCTACAACGGACACACGACCGACGAGGGCGGCACCGATCTCCAGCCCGACCTCGCTTCCGCTCTGCCCGAGGTGTCGGCCGACGGTCTCACCTGGACGTTCAAGCTCAAGCAGGGCATCCACTACGGCGATCCCTTCGGCGACGTCGAGGTGACCGCACCCGACATCATCCGCGCCCTGGCCCGCGAGGCCGACCCCGACGCTGCGGTGGGCGGCTACACGCCGTACTACGAGACGATCAAGGGCTTCACCGACGTCGAGGACGGCAAGGCCGACCTGCCGAGCGGCATGGTGGCCACCGACCCCTACACGCTGGAGATCAACCTCACCGAACCGACAGGCGACCTGGGCTACCGCTTCGCGATGGGCGCAACCGCACCGATCCCGCCGATGGGCGACGCCGTGCTGGGTGCCGCCGACGGTCACACCCGTGACTACGGACGGTTCCTGGTGTCCACGGGCCCCTACCAGTTCAAGGGCGCGGCGGACCTGGACTTCTCGGTGCCGGCCAAGCAGCAGACACCGCTCCCAGGCTACGAGCCCGGCAAGTCGATCGAGCTCGAGCGCAACCCCAACTACGACCCGAGCACCGACGGTCTGCGTCCGGCCTACCCCGACGCGATCCAGGTCTCGATCGGCGGAGACGAAACCGACCTGTACAACAAGATCTCCGCGGGTGAGCTCGACTACGTCATAGACGGCATCGTCCCGGCGGAGAAGCTCAAGGAGTACACCACCACACCCGAGCTGCAGGACCGCTTGCACGCCTTGTTCTCCGACGCCGTGCGATACCTGTCGTTCAACGTGGCGCAGCCGCCGTTCGACGACGTGAACGTCCGCAAGGCCGTGAACTACGCGATCGACAAGGCGGGGATGCGTCAGCTGCGAGGCGGCGAGATCACCGGTGCCCTCGCCGGGCACATCATCGTCAACGGACTGCTCGACAACCAGCTGGTGGACTACGACCCCTACGCCACCCCCAACAGCCAGGGTGACCTGAACCTGGCGATGGAGGCGATGAAGCAATCCGCCTACGACACCAACGGCGACGGCAAGTGCGACGAATCTCCCGATTGCAACAACGTCCTGGCGATCACCGACGAGGCCGACCCGTACCCCAAGCAGGCCGCGTTGATCCAGCAGAACCTCGAGGCGATCGGGATCACCCTGGACGTCAAGCCGTACGAACGCGGCACGATGTACACGAAGTGCTCGGACCCCTCGACCCACATGGGCATCTGCCTGGCACCGGCGTGGGGCAAGGACTACCCCGACGCGTACACGTACGGCGTGCCGCTGTTCAGTAGCGACTACCTGTTCCCCTCCTACGGGAACCTGGCGCTGCTGGGCGCCGACGCGGCGTACCTGAGGAAGTACGACTACGCCGTCACGTCCGTGCCGAGCGTCGACGACAAGATCGCCGAGTGCAAGGCCGCACTGGGAGATCCACGGGTCACCTGTTGGGCCGAGCTGGACAAGATGCTGATGGAGGAGGTCGTGCCCGTGGTGCCGTACCTCTTCGACAACAACGTCGACCTCATCTCGGCACGTATCAATAATTACTCCTTCGACCAGTTCGCCGGCACGGGGGCCTTCGACCAGTTGGCCATCGCCGCCGACCAGCAGTGAGGTCGGGGTAGTCGATCGAACGGCGAGAGGGGCCGCTCCCACGG
>JALYMB010000426.1 GCA_030773935.1 Actinomycetota bacterium
GGCTCGCCTACCTGCTCGGACCGCAGTTCGCAGGTTCCTGAGAGGGTGAACGTGTGGTCCGATCTGGCAGTCAGGTCAGGTGCTGCTCAGGATGGCGCCCGGATCCCCGCCGTGATCCCCTGGGACATCGCCTCGTCGATGAGCAGATCCACCTGCCGGACGATCTCGGGGGGGATGTCTTCGGGCAGCGCAGACATGTCGATGATGATCTCCCGGAACGGCCCCTTCGCCATCAGGGCGGGCAGGACCCGGTCGAGGGCGGCAAGCTCCTCCTGATTCGGGGCAGGACCCTCGAACGTCAAGGTCACGACCCCCTCGTCTCCGGTGATCACCCAGGGTTCGCGCACGCCTCCATGTATGGCACCAGTGGCAACGTTGCGCAAGTCCACCGGGGCTCGGTTCCCGGGCGCTCCGGGTGGCGAGCCCCCGGGGAGGCGGAGGTCGCCCCCGGCAAGGTATCGTCCCCGGTGGGACCGGCCGCAGCGGGGGTACCCCGGAGCCCGGAGGTGCGCGGTGAAGAAGTCGAGTGGGCGGGCGCGAGAGAAGTTGCGAGAGCTGGAGAGGGCGCAGCAGGACACCGCCGTGTGTCCGACGTGCGGCCGGCCGTTCGAGCGCGACATCTCTGACGACGTGGTCTTCGTCCCCGACCTGATGGATACCGACGA
The DNA here is from genome assembly GCA_030773935.1 of Actinomycetota bacterium. GTDB lineage: Bacteria > Actinomycetota > UBA4738 > UBA4738 > HRBIN12 > JALYMB01. The sequence continues at coordinate 666 of JALYMB010000426.1, forward strand.
TGCTCCCGTTCCGGCGGCATCCGGTCCCCGCGCGGAGGCCCCGACCGATGCGGACGTGGAATGGGCCCTCTCGCCGCCTCTCACGGCGGAAAAGCGTGAATTCCTTCGGGCGGCGACCCAGTCGGTGGCGGTGGAGCAGGACCGGTTCGATACCAAGGCGGCCGAGCTGGCGGCGTTCGAGGCCATGTGGCCTCCGAGGAACCCCGGCGAACGGCGCAAGGAGTCCTAGGCAGGTCCTTCGGCCAGGGATGGCAGCGGCTACCATCGGCGGCCATGGAGAGGGACGGAGCGTCGGCGCCGATCCGCATCCTGGGTGTGATCGCGGCGGCGATGCTTGCGATCGGCACATTCGGGACGCTCGGACTCGCGCTGCTGAACACCCTGTACGAGCGTGGCGTGGTGGGTCACCGCGGGCTCGACGAGATGGAGTCGCTCACCTACCTCGGGGTCGGGGTCGTCGTCGGCACGGTCGTCGGTGTGGTGGTGGCGGTGTGGGTGGGGATGCGCGTGTGGCACAGCCAGTGGACGCTGCTGATCCTGCTCACCGCGTTGGCCTGCGTCACCGCCGCGACCATGGCGATCGCCTTCTCCACCTGAGCCTCCCCGCCATCGGCACCCTGTACACTCCGCCGCCATGAAGGTCCTGGTTGTGGGCTCCGGCGGGGTGGGAGCGGCGGTCGCGCCGATCGCCGCGCGCCGGGACTTCTTCGAGCACATCGTCTTCACCGACATCGACGAGGGTCGCGCCAAGCGCGTGGTGGATCGCTTCGGCCTCGACGGCAGGTTCTCCTCCGCGACCGTGGACGCCGCGAACGCCGCCGACGTGACCGCCGTCGCGAAGGCGAACGGCTGCGACGCGATCCTGAACGCCACGGACCCACGGTTCGTGCCGAGCATCTTCCAGGGGGCGCTCGACGCGGGCGCGACCTATGTGGACATGGCGATGTCTCTCTCGCACCCGCACCCCGAGCGCCCGCATGAAGAGGTGGGGGAGATGCTCGGCGATGCGCAGTTCGCGGCCGCCGAAGTCTGGGAGGAGCGGGGACAGCTGGCGCTGGTTGGCTGCGGGACCGAGCCCGGGTTCTCCGACGTCGCCGCGCGGTACGCGGCCGACCATCTGTTCCGCGAGATCCACGAGATCGGGGTACGCGACGGCGCGAACCTCGAGGTGCGCGGCCACGCCTTCGCGCCCACCTTCAGCATCTGGACCACGATCGAGGAGTGTCTGAATCCGCCGGTGATCTGGGAGAGGGATCGTGGCTGGTTCACCACCGCGCCCTTCTCCGAGCCGGAGGTGTTCACGTTCCCCGAGGGGATCGGCGCCATCGAGTGCGTGAACGTGGAGCACGAGGAGGTGGTGTTGATCCCGCGGTGGGTCTCCTGCGAGCGCGTCACGTTCAAGTACGGGCTGGGCGACGAGTTCATCGGGGTGCTGCGCACCCTGCAGATGCTCGGCCTGGACAGGACCGACATGGTGAAGGTCGGCGGCGTGGAGGTGAGTCCTCGCGACGTCGTGGCCGCAGTGCTGCCGGACCCGGCGTTCCTGGGAGAGGAGATGACGGGAAAGACCTGCGCGGGCACGTGGGTACGGGGCACCGGCACCGACGGGGAGCCCCGGGAGGTCTACATCCACCACGTCGTGGACACCGAGGAGACGTGGGCCAACGACGGGACCCAGGCCGTCACCTGGCAGACCGCGATCAACCCCGTCATCGCGCTGGAGCTCATCGCGGAGGGCGCGTGGAGCGGCGCCGGCGTGCTGGGGCCGGAGGCCTTCGACGCCGTGCCCTTCCTGGATCTGCTGAACGCGCACCACTCTCCCTGGGGCGTGACCGAGATGACTCCCGGCCCGTCCTAGCCCCCCGCTCAGGTCGCTTGCGCTTCCTGACGATGGAAGAACCATCGGCGTACGGAAAGCAGGGGACGGATGACGGTCGAGCGCGGCCTCCCTGCCGGGGCCGCCGCGACGCGGGCGTCCGGGTAGCATCTGCGCCAACCATGGCGCGCAGATACGAACCCGCGAGATCCGAACCGAAGTGGCAGGAGATCTGGGACGACGAGGACCTGTACCGGGCCTCCGACGACCCGAACGATCCGCGCCCGCGGTTCTACGCCCTCGACATGTATCCGTACCCCTCGGGCGACCTGCACATGGGCCACGCGGAGGCCTTCAGCGGCGGCGACACCGTTGCGCGCTACCGCGCGATGCAGGGCCACAACGTGCTGCACCCGATCGGCTGGGACGCCTTCGGCCTGCCGGCGGAGAACGCCGCGATCAAGCGCGGCATCCATCCGAAGGAATGGACCTACGCCAACATCGACCAGCAGCGGCGGTCGTTCCGACGCTTGGGCATGTCGTTCGACTGGGAGCGCCAGCTCAACACCTGCGACCCCGGCTACTACAAGTGGACGCAATGGTTGTTCCTGCGACTCTTCGAGCGAGGGCTGGCGTACCGCAAGGCCGCCGCCACGAACTGGTGCCCGAACGACCAGACGGTCCTCGCGAACGAGCAGGTGATCCAGGGGCGGTGCGAGCGTTGCGGCGCCGAGGTGGAGCGCCGCGACCTCACGCAGTGGTTCTTCAAGATCACCGACTACGCGCAGCGCCTGCTGGACGACATGGCCGAGCTCACGGACTGGCCCGAGCGCGTGAAGACGATGCAGCGGAACTGGATCGGCCGGTCGGAGGGCGCCGAGGTCACGTTCGAGATCGCCGAGACGGGCGAGAAGGTCACCGTGTTCACCACGCGGCCGGACACGCTGTGGGGCGTCACGTTCTTCGTGTTCGCCGTCGAGCACCCACTGGTGGAGGAGCTCGCGAAGGTGGGCGGCACGTGGGAGCAGGTGGAACCGCTGCGTGAGCGGGTGCGGAGCACGCCGCTCACGGTGCGCGAGGAGGCCGACACGAAGGAGGGCGTGCCGCTCGGCGTGCACCTCGTGAACCCGGTGAACGGCGAGCCGGTGCCGGCATACGTCGCCCCGTACGTGCTGATGGAGTACGGCACCGGCGCCGTGATGGCGGTGCCGGCACACGACCAGCGTGACTTCGAGTTCGCGCAGCAGCACGACCTGCCGATCCGCGTGGTCGTGCAGCCCGAGGACAGCGAGCCGATCGACCCGGGCAATCTGGCCGAGGCCCTGCCCCACGATGGCGTGATGGTGAACTCCGGCCGGTTCGACGGCGAGCGTTCGCCGGAGTCGATCGCGAAGGTCACGGCCTGGCTCGAACAGCAGGGCTTCGGCCGCGCCGCCGTCACGTACCGGCTGCGCGACTGGTTGATCAGCCGGCAGCGGTACTGGGGCGCGCCGATCCCCATCATCCATTGCCCGGTGGACGGGCTGGTGCCTGTGCCCGAGGAGCAGCTGCCCGTGATCCTGCCCGACGACGTCGACTTCCGGCCCGGCGGCGAATCGCCGCTCGCCCGCCACCCCGGGTTCCTGCACGTCGAATGCCCGGTCTGCGGCGGTCCCGCGACCCGCGACACGGACACGATGGACACGTTCGTGGACTCGAGTTGGTACTACTACCGGTACTGCTCGCCGCACGACGAGGAGCGCGCGTTCGACCCGGCGAAGGTCGAGCTGTGGATGCCGGTGGGCCAGTACACGGGCGGCGTTGAGCACGCGATCCTGCACCTGCTCTACTCGCGGTTCTTCACGAAGGTCCTGCACGACCTCGGCCTGGTGCCGTTCACCGAGCCGTTCCCGCGGCTCATGAACCAGGGCCAGGTGATCTACGACGGAGCCAGCATGTCGAAATCGAAGGGCAACCTGGTGGCGCCGATGCCGATCGTGGAGCGGTGGGGCGCCGACACGGTACGCCTGATGATCCTGTTCGCGGGGCCGTTCGAGGACGACATCGACTGGAAGCTGATCGCCGGCGATCCCAACAAGCGCCCCGGGGTGCACGCGTGGCTCGGCCGGGTGTTCAACGCGGTGGACGAGGCCGCCAGCGAGGACGCCACGGACCCCGATGAGCTCCGGAGGGCGACGGCGCGCGCGGTGAAGGGCGTGACCGACGATCTCGAGCGGTTCAGGCTCAACACGGCCATCTCGAAGCTGCAGGTGCTGACGAACGAGATGCGCGCGGCGCTGGACGCCGGCGGGGGAGCGGGGGAGGCGGCGAGCACCCTCGCGCTGCTCCTGGCGCCGCTCGCGCCGTTCGCGGCGGAGGAGCTCTGGCGCGAGGTCCTGGGCAACCCCGACAGCGTGCACCGGCAGTCGTGGCCGACGTTCGATCCCTCGCTCGTCGTCGAGGACACGGTCACACTCGTGATCCAGGTGAACGGCAAGGTGCGCGACCGCGTGGAGGTCTCGGCCGACATCGACGAGGCGACGGCGCTGGAGCTCGCGCGGGCGAGCGAGAATGCGCGCCGCGCGATCGGCGACGGGCGCGTCGTGAAGGAGATCGTGCGCGCGCCGAAGCTCGTGAACCTGGTCGCGCAGGGCTGAGCGTCGCCGGCGGGCCGGGTCAGGCCTGGACCGGCACCGCGTCGACCTCGACGGGTTAGGTCGCTTGCTCGTGGATCTTCATCGGCTTCCTTGCTCGACCCCTCCGTGATCCGACTCGCTCCGAGTGTGACGCCGGTCATGTCCGGAGATACGACGCGTCCGTAGGGTCGCTCGCATGTCGATCGGTGACCGGCTCTCGTCGCTCTCGCGGCACGAACTGGTGGGGCTCGGGGTGGTCGTGGCCGTCACGCTCGGGGGCGCGGGGCTCTGGTACACGCGGTCGCTCCCGAAGCCCGTTGCGGTGCAGGCCGCTCCGGCGGCAGCTCCGGTGGGTCTGTCCGGGACCGCCGCCGCCTCGCCGACGCCCAGTCCGGTCCCGGTCTTCGTTGACGTCGCCGGCTGGGTGCGCCGGCCGGGCGTGTACGAGTTCACGACCGGCCAGCGTGTGATCGACGCCGTCGACGCGGCCGGTGGCGCACGCCCCGGCGCGGATCTCACCTCCCTGAACCTGGCGGCGCCACTGACCGACGGCACCCAGATCCTCGTGCCGAAGGCCGGAGCGGCACCGGTGGGGACCGGGACGGGCACCTCGATCCCCGGCACCGGCACCGGCACCGGGGGCACGCTCGTGAACATCAACACGGCGAGCGCCACCGAGCTGGAGACCCTCTCGGGGGTCGGGGAGGTGATCGCCGCCGCCATCGTGGACTACCGAACGCAGAACGGGCCGTTCACCTCGGTGGACCAGCTCGAGGACGTCAGCGGCATCGGCCCCGCCACCATGGAGGAGGTCCGAGACTCGGTGACGGTGTGAGCGCCTGGACCATGCCGGCCGCGGCGGCCGCGTTCTGGGCCGGGCTCGCGAGCTGGCCGCTTGCGCCCCGGTGGCTGCTTCCCTGGAT
>JALYMB010000427.1 GCA_030773935.1 Actinomycetota bacterium
GTGGCGGCGCCGAGCGCCAGCTGCAGGGCCTCGGGCCAGCCATCGCCCCGATCGAGCGCGACGACGAGCCCGGCCAGGAACGAATCGCCGCTTCCGACCGGGTACCGGCCGCGGACGTAGAGACGCCCCTCCCAACAGGAACCGTCCGGCGCGGCCAGCACCACTCCCTCGGCGCCGAGCGTGACGAGGCCGGCGTGCCCGTCGCCGCCGGCGCGCTCACGAAGCTCTCGCGCGGCCATGACGGCGCCCTCGAGCGTCTCGGTCGACACGTCGAGCAGACCCGAGGCCTCGTGAGCGTTCACCTTCACGACGTCGGGGCGGCCCCACAGCGCGAACCGCAGGCGCTCGCCCTCGGAGTCGAGCGCGATCTTCACGCCGGCCGCGCGGGCCTCGGCGACGACCTCGCGATATCCCTCGACCGGCGCGCCCGCCGGCAGCGAGCCGCTGATCGTGAGCCACTGGGCGCCGGGCAGCAGGTCGGCGACCGCCTGCACCGTCTCGACCCAGGAAGCCTCCGGCACCTCGGCGCCGTGCTCGTAGAACTCCGTGAGACCACCGGTCTCTCGGTCGGCCACCGACAGCGACGCGCGGTTCTCGCCGTGGGTCCACACGAACGAGCCCTGCACGCCCTCTGCGTCCAGCATCTCGGCCAGCCACTTGCCGGTGTGCCCACGCAACATCGCGACGGAACATACGTCGCCACCGAGGGAGTGGGCGGCTCGCGCCACGTTCAGCCCCTTGCCACCGGCCACCTGCACGAACCCGTCCGGACGGTGGATCTCGCCGGGGCGCAGCCGCTCGACCTCGAAGAGCTTGTCGACGCTGGGATTCGCTGCCAGGCAGACGATCACGGAGGTGCGAGCTTTCCCTCAACCTCGGGCAGGCGCTCGAGAGCCTCCTCCATCGAGGGCTGAGCCTCCACGCCGCCCGCCGCGCGTGTGGACAATCCCCCGCAGACGTTGGCGAGCGCCAGGCACCGCTGCATCGGCCACCCCTCCAGATGACCGGCCAGGTATCCCGCGTCGAACGTGTCCCCCGCTCCCGTGGTGTCCACGACCTCGACCTGGATACCGGGGACGCGGATCGCCTCCTCGCCGCGCACGGCCATCCCACCGCCGTCGCCGAACTTGATCGCGACGGTCCCGCCCCGGGCCGCGAGGCTCTCGGCCGCGACGTCGATGTCGTCGATCCCGGTGATGATCCGCGCCTCCGACGAGTTCGGCAGGAACAGATCGGTCTCCGAGAGCAGCTCCAGCAGGCCGCCGTCCCACCGTTCCTCGGGATCCCAGTTGGGATCGATCGACGTGCTGACCCCGGCAGCGTGCGCCTCGTCGAACAGTGCCGGCAGGTCTCCGCGGAGGGCGCCCTGCAGGAAGAAGGAGCTGACGTGGATGTGGCGGGTGTTCCGCAGGAGCTCGCGATCGACGAGCGAGCCGCGCAGGTCGCCGACGGTGCCGGGGGCCGTGAGCAGCGCGCGATCGTCGCCGCGCGAGAGAACCACGGTGATGCCGGTGGGACGGTGCGGGTCCACGAGCATGCCGCGGGTGTCGACGCCACGCGACTCGAGCTCGTCGCGCATGAACCGCCCGAACGGATCCTGCCCCACCACGCCGGCGAACCCGGCGCGAAGCCCCAACCGAGCGGCGGCGCACGCCATGATCGCGCCCGAGCCGCCAACCGTGAGCGTCCCCTCCTCCACCAGGCGCTCCTCCTGTCCGAAGACGGGCGTCAGGTCCCCGCCCCGCAGCACGAGGTCGGGGTTCGCATCGCCGAGCACCACGAGGTCGAGGTCCGCCATCGGGTGGCTACGATACCCGCATGCCACGGCTCGTTCTGCTGCACGGTGACGTCACGCGGCAGGAGGTCGACGCGGTGGTGAACGCGGCGAACCGCTCGCTGCTGGGCGGCGGGGGCGTCGACGGGGCGATCCACCGCGCGGGCGGCCACGCGGTCCTGGAGGCGTGCCGTGAGCTGCGCCGCACGACCTGGCCCGACGGCCTGCCCACGGGCGAGGCCGTGGCCACCACCGGCGGCGACCTGCCGGCGCGCTGGGTCATCCACACGGTCGGACCGGTATACGCGCGCGATGCCGACCCG
>JALYMB010000428.1 GCA_030773935.1 Actinomycetota bacterium
AGCCGCCCCACTCGTCCCACGTGATGAACAGCGCCGTGTGCTTCCACATCGGGCTGCGCATCACCGCGTTCACGACGTCGGCGAGCCAGTTGTGCGAGAAGCACGTGCTCTCGGGCGGGTGGTCCGACAGCTCGAACCTCGGCGTGATCCACGTTACCGGCGGCAGCCTGTTCGCTTTGATGTCGGCCACGAGCGTGTCCACCGAGCGCGTGTGCTCGTGGAACATGTCGGAGTGGAACACCGGGCCGATGCCGTTCAGCGCGTTCCAGAAGTACCCGCTCTGACCGGGTTGCGCGGCGTAGTACGCCCAATCCACACCGATGCCCGAGAGCTGCTCGGGCACCGTGGGGAAGTCGAAGCAGGTGTCGTGCTTCGTGAGGTTGCCGTGATCGTCCTTCGTGAACACGAACACGTTCTCACCCACCGCGTCGCATCCCCAGCTCTTGAAGTTGCGGCCGTCCGGCAGTTTCTTCGTCTCGATGTTCTCGGGGTTGTCCAGGGTGCCGCCGGACTGGCCGGCTACGAAGAAGAAGTGGTTCGGATAGGACGGGCCCGCGACCGAGGAGAAGAAGTTGTCGCTCAGCACGTACTCGCGCGCCCAGTCCCAGTACGCGGGCACCTGATGCTCTTTGAGGACGGAGTACGCGAACGGATCGCCGAACTTGCCGGTGTTGAAGCCGTCGTAGTTCCCGCCCGCGAGGCAGTTGAGGTACGCGGCTCGGTCGTGCGGCAGGTCGCCGGGGAGCCAATCGGGGCAGTCGATGAGCGGAAACTCCGCGCCGGCTTTCAGGCCCGTCATCGTGCCGTTCGCGCCGGGGAACCGTCCGAAGAGGTTGTTGAAGCTGCGATTCTCCATCATGAGATAGACGGCCTGTTTGATCGGCCACTGCGTCTCGAGCAGCGCCGAGGGCGTCTCCGTCACTCGCTTGATCGGTCGTCCGCCCGTGCAGGCGAAGAGGGTGGCGCCGGCCACAGCCATCGCGGAGCGGCTCAGGAAGTTGCGTCGGGTGATGCGTTCGTGGTGTTCCGGCATCGGCGCCCAACCTACCAAGCGCTCCTCGGGACGGTATCCTCGCAGGCCCGTCGTCCGGAGCACCCGTGATCACCCGAAGGCTTGCGTTGCACATCGTGTCGGTGTCGTTGCTGCTCGCGGCGTGCAGCGGCGGCGGAGGTGGTGACCCGTCGACGAACTCACCTCCCACCTCGCCGCCGCCGGCCTCGACGGTTCCGCCCACGTCCGTCGCCACCATGCCGGTCGCGCCGCCCTCTCCGTTCGCGACGCCGCCGCGAACCCACGGCGCGGTCGCGAACGATTGCGTGCACGGGTGGGTCACGCCGCACGAGGGGACGACCCGCTTCCTCGAGCCGCTCGGCATCATCCGTCGTACGTCTGGGATCCAGGGACCGCTCGTGGTCATGGACATGCGGTACTTCGAGGGTCCCGAGTCGCCGCCGTCCGAGCAGGGGTACCTGCTCGAGGCGCAGCGCTGGTACATCCGCCTGTACGCGGAAGACGACCCGGCGTTCCAGGGGCGGTTCCTCGTCGAGGCGCGTCGGTTCGGCCGGGGCCTGTCGGCCGTCGCGGCCTTCGACACGAGCGGGTGGAGCTCACCCGATTGGATGGGGTTCCAGTTCGACAGCGCGGATACGACGCCGAGGTCCTACCCCGGCCTGCCCGGCACGTGGGAGGGCGTGCCGTACGACTTCGTCAAGGGTGGCGCGGGGCTCCAGATCCTCGGTCTGCCCGCCGAGGTCGTCGGGTGCCTCGCCGGAACGTAGCGGTCAGCCTCCGACGAGCGTCGCGGCGCCGACCGCACCCGAGAGGTCGCCGAACTCCGTCGTGAGCATGACCGGCGGTCGATCGGGGACGAACAGGTTCGGCTCCATCTCCTTCGCGATCCGGGAGACGAACGGGGCGCCGAGCCGATCGCCGAGACCCCCGCCGATGATGATCGCCTCGAGGTCGAGCAGGTTCTGCGCCGACGCGAGCGCCACGCCGAGCGCCCACACGGCGTCGTCGATGAGCGCGAGCGTCATCGGGTCCTTGCGCTCGAGCGCGTCGGCGATCACGCCCGAGGAGACACGCGTGCGCCCCTTCTTCTTCATGATCTCGAACAAGATAGTGCTCTGGCCGCGTTTCACGAGGCTGCGCGCCCGTGCCTCCATACGGCCGCGACCCGCGTACGCCTCGAGGTGCCCCCGCCGCCCGTCCGAGCAGATCCGGCCGCCCGGCTTCACGATCGTGTGGCCGATCTCGCCGGCGGCTCCATGGCCTTCGCGGAGGGCGCCATCGAGAACGAGCCCGCCGCCGACGCCGGTCCCGACCCACACGCCGAGCACGTCCTTGAACGGACGTCCGGCGCCGCGACGGCACTCTCCGAGGATCGCCACACGCACGTCGTTGTCGAGCGTGACCGGCACACCTGCGAGACGCTTCGACACGAGGGAGCCC
>JALYMB010000429.1 GCA_030773935.1 Actinomycetota bacterium
GGTCTTCACGGTCCCCGTGAAGGCCACGGAGAGATCCCCGTCGCGGATCAGCCCGGCGGTCAACGGGTCGACCCGCCACGCTCTCGCCTTCACCGACCGGCGGGAGGTGGTCAACCAGATCCTCGCGCCGCTGTACGCGAACACGAGTGGCGTGCAGTGCGGGCCGTTCGGCGTCGGGGCGGCGACCGCACAGAACTGCCCGTCCTCCAGCACCCGCTGTACTGCCGTCGACACGAAGCTCACGCCGGTGCCTCCCGCCCGACCCTCGGGGGAAGCACGAGCATCAGTCCGGTCCAAAGGATGTGGCTCGCGAGGGGTGCGGCGAGTCTGCCCGACCACCAGGCGAGCGCTCCCCACACGGCGCCGCCGACCACCGCCCCCGCAACGATCGGGAGCGATCGCGACGGCAGGTTCCCGAGCACGTACAGCACCAGCACCGCGATCGCGGCGCCGCCGGCCCCGAGCGGTGTCCCCCACAGCGTCCGCTGGACGAGTCCTCGATAGAAGATCTCCTCCGCGGGGACCGAGACCAGCAACGACAGGACGAGGGCCGCCCGGACCGGCTCCTCGGCCGCCTCGCGATAGGCCTCCTCCACGTGACGAGCGAAGGGCCCCCAATGCGAGGCGATCGCGACGAACACCCGGGTCCCGAGGAACAACGCGAAGCCGGCCCCCGCACCCACCGCGAGCGCTTCACCCACGCCGGTCGTCCGTTGCGGCGGGGGCATCAGCAGCAGGGCCGCGATCCCCATGGCGCCGAGCACGAAGGGCATCAGCTGCCACACGGTCACACGGCCGGAGGAGATCCTCCACCACGCGACCATCTGGGCGATGATCCCGATGACGATCACGGCTGCGCGCATCGTCAACCCCCTGGTAGGTATCGAGTCTTCACGGCGATCTCGGCGGTGAACGCGGTCACGACCGCAAGGTAGTAGAACCCGGTGGCGGACTGTACCGCGGACGCGCGTTCGCCCTTGAGTGCGGCCCGAACGAGCGCGGCGATCAAGAGGGTCGCAGCGGCCATCCCGATGGCGACCCACGGCGCGAGCGCGCCCGCCGTGAGCAACGGGTTGAGCTGCGCGGAGGACGGCGTTCCGCCGAACCCGCTCGTGATGATCGCCACGATCTCGACGCACGTAGCGATGATGAGCACCAGCGTGTAGCGGCCGATCGGCCGCCGTGAGAGTCTCCGGTCGGTCAGGTACCAGTGTCCGAGGAACAGGCCATCGTAGGCGGCGCCGAGGAACGCCGCACCCGCTGCCAGCTGGAACAGCGACACCGCGTACCCCTGCCGTCCCGTCGCGGCCATCACGGCGAGGACCGCGAGGGAGACCGGCACCGAGACGATCCCGAAGATCCGTCCCACCGTCGGCTGCCGGAGGAGGAACGCGATCGCCGAAGCGGTCCCCAGCACCGCTACCGCGAGCGACAGCCGGATCACCCACCTGCCCGTGGTGTCACCCGCGACAGCGCCCGATGACGCCGCGAACCATGCGGGCCACGCGAACAGCAGCGTCGCGAGCACGCTCCACAGGGCGAAGTACGAGCGCTTCGTCTCGTTCCAGAGCGGAGAGATCCAGGTAAGCGTGGCGGCGCCGGCGACCGTCTCGGCGAGCACGAGCGCCAGGACCCCGGCGACCCCCGTCACGCGCTCGACCCTGGGACAGACCCCGACATCGCGGCTCAGGGTAGTGGCCACGGACCGGCGACCAGGGAGCGGCGGTCACGGAGCGGCGACCAGGGAGCGGCGACCAGACCCTTCCGTCGTTCACAGCCGCCGCCGGTACCCTTGCTGCCTCATGGACGACTGGCGGTCCTACGACGACGTGGCGATCACCTACGAACGCGTCCATTCCCCTCGGTTCGTCGAGCCGGCCCGCGACCTGCTCGTGCTGGCCGGCATCCACGCCGGCCAGCGAGTGCTCGACGTCGGCACGGGCACCGGCGTCGCCGCGGAGGTCGCCCGCGGGCTCGGCGCCGACGCCGTCGGCGTCGACGCTTCCCTCGGC
>JALYMB010000430.1 GCA_030773935.1 Actinomycetota bacterium
CTCCACCATCTGGAAGCCGGCGTCGGCCGCGTCGAACCTTCCCAGGATCCCCAGGGACACCACGAAGGTGGCGACGGCCGCCACCAGGCCGACGGCCCTCGCGACGTCGTCGCGCATCCCGCGGCCGGCCAGCAGGATCGGCACGCCCACGAGCGGCAGGAACGTGGTGATCGTGAGCCAGCGCATCAGAACCGGAGCCCCGCGTAGACCAGCACGCCGACCACCCCGACGAGGAAGGCCAGGGCGTAGTTGCGCACGAACCCCGTCTGGACCTTCCGCGCCGCGTTGGCGAGGCCGTGCACGGCTCCGCCGACACCGTTCACGATGCCGTCGATGAGGCGTGCGTCGAGGACGTAGGCGCTGAACGCGGCCACCGCCTTGCCCGGCGTGACCAGGATCGCCGAGTAGTACGAGTCGAGGTACCAGCCGTTGGCGAAGAGCCGCTGCACGGGCGCCAGCCGCACCCGAAGCGCCACCCAGTCGATCTTGCCCGAGGCGTACACGAACCACGCCACCAGCAGGCCGAGCGCCGCGATCGCGATCGCGATGCCGATCAGCAGGGTCGTGCCCAGCCCGGCGGAGCCCTCGCTGAGGGGTCCCACGACCGGCTCCAGGAAGGTGGCGATCCGGCCATCCGGGTTCGTGTTCAGCACGCCGGCGGCGGCCGCGCCGATCGCGAGCAGCACCAGCGGCAGCGTCATGACGGGCGGCGACTCGTGCGCGTGCTCGGCGGCCTCGCTGCGGGGCGATCCGAAGAACGTGAGGAAGATCAGCCGGCCGATGTAGACGGCCGACAACAGCGCGCCGACGGATCCCAGCGCGTACACCCACGGACGCCCGCTCGAGTTCGCGATCTCCAGGATCTCGTCCTTCGCGTAGAAGCCGGCAAGGAACGGCACGCCGGCCAGCGACACCGCCCCCACCACGAAGGCCCATCCCGTGAGGGGCATCCGGCGGATCAGGCCGCCCATCTGTTTCATGTCGGCCTCGTCGTGCATGCCGTGCATCACCGAGCCCGCGCCCAGGAACATCAGTGCCTTGTAGAACGCGTGCGCCACCAGCATGAAGATGGCCACCCCGTACGCACGCATGCCGGCGGCCATGAACATGTACCCGAGCTGGCTCACGGTGGAGTACGCGAGCACACGCTTGATGTCGTCCTGGCCGAGCGCGCACGTCGCGGCGAACAGCATGGTGACCAGGCCCACGATCAGCACCACGGTGAGCGCCACGCCGCTGATCTCGAAGATCACGTGCATCCGCACGACCAGGTACACGCCGGCCGTCACCATCGTGGCGGCGTGGATCAGTGCCGAGACCGGCGTCGGGCCGGCCATCGCGTCGGGCAGCCACACGTGCAAGGGGACCTGCGCGGACTTCCCGGCCGCGCCGGCGAACAGCAGGAGGGCGATGGCGGTGGCCGCGCCCTTCGTGAGGACGCTCCCGCCCGTGCCGAAGATCGCCCCGAGATCCAGGGTGCCGAGCTTCACGACGATCAACGCCAGACCCACGAGCATCGCGGTGTCGCCGATCCGGGTGGTGATGAACGCCTTCTTCGCGGCGTTCGCGTTCTCGGTCTTCTCGAACCAGAAGCCGATCAGCAGGTACGAGCAGAGACCTACGCCCTCCCACCCGAGGTACAGCAGCAGGAGGTTGTCGGCCAGCACCAGTATCAGCATGAAGAACACGAACAGGTTCAGGTACGCGAAGAACCTCCCGTACCGGGGATCGCCGTGCATGTAGCCGATCGCATAGACGTGGATCAGCGTCCCGACACCGGTGACCACGAGGATCATCACGGCGGAGAGCGAGTCGAGGCGCAGGTCGGTCCCGACGTGCAGGTTCCCGACCGTGATCCAGTCGAACAGGTGCCGCGTGACGACGCGGCCCTCCGCGGGCAGGTCGGTGAGACGAAGCACGAACACCGCCGCCGCCAGGAACGACGCGGTCATGACGCCGGCCGCCAGCACGCCTGCGACCCGTCCGAGACGACGGGCGAAGAACAGGTTGACGACCGCGGCGGCGAGGGGCAGTGCGGGGACGACCCACAGCAGCTTCAGGATGGCGTCCGGGGGATAGAAGTGAGGGTTCCCTACCACTTCAGCAGCCTCGCGTCGTCCACGCTCACGCTGTGACGGCGCCGATAGACGCTCACGATGATGGCCAGGCCAACCACGACCTCGGCGGCGGCCACCACCATGGAGAAGAAGGCCAGGACCTGCCCGTTCAGGTCGCCGTGCATCCGGCTGAAGGCGATCAGAGCCAGGTTCACCGCGTTCAGTTGCAGTTCCACCGACATGAAGATGATCAGGGCGTTCCTGCGGGTCAGCACGCCCACGGTGCCGGTCGCGAACAGCATCCCCGACAGGACCAGGAAGTACGCGATCGGCGTCCTCACCCGTCGACCCCGGGCTCGTGCGCCTCCTCGTGGGCCGTAATCTCGTCGAGCTCCTCCTGCGTCACTGCCCTCGCTCTCCGCTGCGCCAGCACCATCGCCGCGATCGCCGCAACGATCAGCAGCACCGACGTCAGCTCGAACGGGACCAGATACTTCGTGAACAGCACGCGCGCCAGCGCCTGGGTGTTGCCGCCGGCGTTCACCGCGTCGAATCCCGCGGGAGCCTTCGTGGAGAGCCCCACGCCCGCGCGGATCGCCACCGCGACCTCCACCGCGACGGCGAGGCCGAGAGCCACCGCCACGGGGCGCTGCCCGATGAGACGTTCACGCAGGTCCTCCTCGCGATCCACGCCCAGCAGCATGATCACGAACAGGAACAGCACCATGATGGCGCCGGCGTACACGATGATCTGCACCGCGAAAAGGAACGGCGCGTCCAGCAGCAGGTACATCACCGCAAGGCAGAAGAAGTTCACGATCAGCAGCAGCGCTGCGTGCACGGCGTTCCGCATCAGCAGCATCGCGATGCCGCTGCCCACCGCGATCGGCGCGAAGACCCAGAACACCACGTTGTCGAGGGGCACGACCTAGCCCTCCCGGTCAACCGGGTCGGTGCCGAGCTCCGGCGGCGGCTCCAGCAGCTGCTCCTTCGTCAGGATCGCCTCCTCGCGGGTGGAGTACGACATCTCGAAGAAGTTCGTGATGGTGAGCGCCCGGGTGGGGCAGGCCTCGACGCACAGCCCGCACATGATGCAGCGCAGGTAGTTGATCTGATAGTCCTTCGCGTAGCGCTCCCCGGGGCTCGTCGGGTTCTCGGGATCGTTGTCGGCGCCCTCGACCCAGATCGCGTCGGCCGGGCACGCGAACGCGCAGAGCTCGCAGCCGATGCACTTCTCCAGGCCGTTCTCGTGCTTGTTGAGGAGGTGGCGGCCGACGTGCGCCCGCTCCGGGATCGGTGCGATCTCTTCGGGATAGCGCTCGGTGGTATCGGGGCGGAAGGTCTGCTTCCACACCGTGCCCATGCCCTTCGCGATCGCCCATGCGTCCTCGAGCAGCCCGCGCGGCCTCTCGTCGCCGGGTTCGGTGGGCGGATCTGTGCGGCGGTCGCTCACGTCCGTACCTCCTGGATCGCTTTCTTCGTGAACAGCGGCGCGAACACGGAGCCGAGCGTCAGCACCCCCAGGACGCCGGCCGCGATCAGGAAGACCGCGCGATCGCCGAACCTGTCCGGCAGCACCACCACCGCGCCCGTCACCATCACCCAGACCAGGCCGAAGGGGATCAGCACCTTCCATCCGAACTGCATCAGGCGGTCGTAGCGGATCCGCGGCAGCGAGCCACGCACCCAGATGTAGAGGTAGACGATCAACGTCACCTTCGCGATGAACCACAGCAGCGGCCACAGCCAGAGCAGGAAGCCGGGGTGCGGCCCGCGCCAGCCGCCCAGGAACAGCGTGACGGCCACCGACGCCACGGTGACGGTGCTCACGTACTCGCCCAGGTAGAACAGCGCGAACTTGATGCCGGAGTATTCGGTGTGGAAGCCGGCCACGAGCTCGGTCTCGGCCTCGGCCAGATCGAACGGCGGGCGGTTCGTCTCGGCCAGCCCGCAGATCAGGTAGATCACGAAGGCGGGGAACATCGGGATCACGTTCCAGACCCGATCCTGGGCCGACACGATGCGGCTCATCTGCAGCGACCCCGAGTACATGATCACGGCAACGAGCGCCAGACTCATCCCCACCTCGTAGCTGATCATCTGCGCGCTGGAGCGCACCGCGCCCAGCAGGGGGTAGTTCGAGCCGCTGGACCAGCCGGCAAGGACGACGCCGTAGACCGTGAGCGAGCTCATGGCCAGCAGCCACAGCAGTCCGATGTTGAGGTCGGCCAGCTGGAACGGCACGTCGCGCCCGAAGACGTGCACCTTCGTCCCGAAGGGGATCACCGCGAACGCCAGGAAGGCCGGGAACATCGCCAGGAGAGGAGCGATCGAGTACACGGTGCGGTCCGCCTGCGTGGGCGTGATGCCCTCCTTGAAGAACAGCTTGATGCCATCGGCCAGCGTGACGAGGATGCCGTGCGGCCCCGCTCGCATCGGCCCCAGACGCGTCTGCATGTCGGCGATCACCTTCCGCTCCATCCAGATGTAGAGCAGCACGGCGATCAGCAGCGCGAAGAACACCACGACGACCCGCGCGACCAGCAGGATCCAATCGAGCCAGTCCATCAGGCCTCGACCCCCACGACCGAGGGCGAGCCGGCGGCCTCGGCGGCGGCCGTCGCGGCCGTCTCGATCCTCGCGGCCGCGTGGAACGCCCCGGACAACAGGACGTTGGCCGCGAACCCGGGCTGGTTGAACGGTACGAACGCCGCCCCGGGCGCCACGGTGGGCGTCACGCGGAGAGGGAGCTCGGCCTCGCCGGCCTCGCAGCGCACCACGACGCTCGTCCCGTCCTGTAGGCCCAGGCTCCGGGCATCCTGCGGGTGCACCTCCACGAAGGGCTCCTGTTCCATCGCGGCCTTCAGCTCGTCGGCGCGCTCGGACAACCGGCCCTCGTCCACCAGGAGCGGATACGTGAAGAGCGCGAGCTCACCGTCGCCGGGCTGCCGGGCGGCGGGGACAGGTGACGGCGGGACGGGCGTGTCTCCACTCTCCCGTGGCGCCAGCAGGCCGCCCAGCTCCGCCTGCAGCTCCTCGAGGGACTCCCACCCCAGATCGCCGCCCATCACCAGGGCCAGGCCGGTGAAGATCTCCCAATCCGCCTGCGAGATGCCGGCGGCGCCGCGCACCGGCCGGAGGCGCTGCCCGCGCCCCTCCCAGGTGGTGACGTGGCCCTCCTTCTCCAGGAAGGCTGCCGCCGGAAGGAAGATGTCGGCGTAGGGCTCCAGCGAGGCGAGCTCGAGGCCCTGCACGACCAGGTGCGGCACGTTCTGCAGCGCGCGGCGAGCGAGCGCGGCGTCCGGCACGTCGCGGAGCGGGTCCGCGCCGATGCAGAACAGCACGTCGATCTGGTGCGCCGCGCAGGCCTCCAGGATCGCCATCGTGCCGCGGCCCTCCTGGACCGACATGACCGGTCCCCAGACGGCCTCGACCTGGGCGCGCTCGCCCGCCTCCGAGAACCGGCGGCCCCCGGGCAGCAGGGCGGGGTGCACCCCGGCCGCCAGGGCACCCCGATCGTTCGCGCGACGCGTCACGTACGCGAACCGCGCGCCGGTACGGGCGGCGAGTGCGTGGGCCGCCTCCACGGCTCCCGGCTGGTCCGCCAGCCGTGGGCCCGCGATCACCACGGCGGCCGGGCCCGCCTCCGTGAGCGCGTCGGCGATGCCCGCCCCGTCGACGAGCGCGGCGGCCTCTGCCCCGGGAGCCACCAGGACGTGCTCGGCCACGTCGTGCAGCCGCGTGCGGCGGGGATGCAGCACCACGATGCGGGCGCCCCGCGACGCCGCCTTGCGCAACCGCAGGTGCAGGATCGGGACCTCCTGCTCGGCGTCCAGCCCGGCCACCAGGATCACCTTCGCGCGCTCCACGTCCCGATAGGTGACGGCTCCCGGCCCGGCGGCGGCGATCGCCTCGACCGTCCCACCGCCCGCGTCCCGTCGATGGTCGAGATCGTTCGTGCCGAACACGGTGCGCGCGAGCTTGGCCAGCGCGTAGTAGTCCTCATCCATCAACCGGCCGCCCGTGAGGAACGCGACGCGCCCGCCCGTGGCCCATCCGGCGATCCGCGAGAACGCCTCGCCGAACGAAGCCGGCTCCAGCCCATGGTCCCGGACGAGCGGCGTCGTGATCCGCTCGGGCGCGTCGGGGAACCGGAACGCGTACCGCCCCTTGTCGCACAGCCACGCGTCGTTCACCTCGAGGTTGTCCCGCGCCAGCTGGCGTACGACCTCGCCCCGGCGCACGTCGACCTTGACGTTGCACCCGGCGCTGCAGTGAGGACAGACGCTGTCGACCGAGGAGAGGTCGAACGGGCGGGCCACGAACCGGTACGGCGTCGAGGTCAGGGCGCCGACGGGGCAGATCTGAACGGTGTTGCCGCTGAACGGCGAGGCGAAGTCCTCCCCGGCGGCGATCGAGACCTGCTCGGCCGCCCCTCGCGCGTACAGCTCGATGAACCGGTCGCCGCTGATCTGGTCGCAGAACCGGGTGCAGCGCGCACACAGCACGCATCGCTCGCGATCGAGGCTCACCAGCGGCGACAGCGGCAGCGGCTTCGCGAAGGTTCGCTTCGCCTCCACGTATCGGGTCTCCCCCGGGCCGAACGACAGCGCCTGGTCCTGCAGCGGACACTCGCCGCCGCGGTCGCAGATCGGACAGTCCAGGGGGTGGTTCAGCAGCAGGAACTCCAGGTTCGCGACCTGCGCCTCACGGACCTGATCGGAGGTGTTCTGGGTCTTCACCACCATGCCCGGCGCGACGGCCGTGGTGCAGGACGTGAAGAGCTTGCGCTGGCCCTCGACCTCCACGTAACACTGGCGGCAGGCGCCAACGGGCTCCAGCAAGGGGTGGTCGCAGAAGCGCGGGATCTCGACCCCCACCTGCTCGGCGGCGCGGATGACGAGCGTGCCCTTGGGCACCGTCACCTCCGTGCCGTCGATCGTGAGCGTCACCAGGTCCGGCGCCACCTACGAGCTCACCTCCA